>NZ_LMPK01000033.1:323135-326367 GCF_001423825.1 Microbacterium sp. Leaf351 | reverse complement strand
CCCCCCCTGATCGAGGAGCTGCCCGTGGCATCCGATTCCGCTCCGGCGACTGCCCGCGACCGCGCCCGCTGGGCGCACTACCTTGCAAACGAACGGGCCGAGGCGGCCGTCTACCGTCACCTCGCCGCGCGCCGCGAGGGGGAGGAGCGGGACATCCTGCTCGCACTCGCCGACGCCGAGGGACGCCATGAGGCGCACTGGCTGGCGCTGCTCGGCGGCGAGCCGGAGCGACTGCCGCGCGCATCGGCATCGACGCGGCTGCTCGGCTGGATGGCGCGACGGTTCGGGTCGATCTTCGTGCTCGCCCTTGCTCAGCAGGCCGAGACGCGCTCGCCCTACGACGACGACCCCCACGCGACCCCGGCGATGCGCGCCGACGAGAAGATCCACAGCGAGGTCGTGCGGGGGCTCGCCGCGGCGGGACGTCGCAGGCTGTCGGGAACCTTCCGTGCCGCGGTGTTCGGGGCGAACGACGGTCTCGTGTCGAACCTCGCGCTCGTCATGGGCATCGGGGCGACCGGCGTCGACGCGCGCATCGTGCTGTTCAGCGGCATCGCGGGCCTGCTCGCCGGAGCCCTGTCGATGGGCGCGGGGGAGTTCGTCTCGGTGCGCTCGCAGCGCGAGCTGCTCGAGGCCACCGAGCCCAACAACTTCGGCGACGACGTGCTGCCCGATCTCGACCTCGACCAGAACGAGCTCGCCCTGATCTACCGCGCGCGGGGACTCGGTGACGCCGAGGCGACCGCGCGGGCACGTCTGGTGATCGAGACGGCGCGCACGGCGGACCGTGCGGTGCCCTACCGCCGGCCGCCGGAGGGCGCGGACACGCACGAGGTCGTGGGCAGCGCGTTCAGCGCGGCGCTCTCGAGCTTCCTGTTCTTCGCGTCGGGGGCGATCATCCCGGTGCTGCCGTGGCTGTTCGGGCTGCAGGGTCTTGCGGCCGTGCTCGTCGCGCTCGCGCTCGTCGGGGTGGCGCTGCTCGGCACCGGCGCCGCGGTGGGTCTCCTCTCGGGGGCGCCGCCGCTGCGCCGCGGTCTCCGACAGCTGGGCATCGGCTTCGGGGCCGCCGCGGTCACGTACGTCCTCGGGCTCCTGTTCGGGGTGGCGGGAATCTGAACCTTCGTTACTTTCAGATATGCTGAAGGTAACGAAAGGGGAGAGATGTCTCGGATGTCTCAGCGCGCCGTCTTCATCGCGGCGAGCGTCTATCTGGTGCTCGGACTCGCAGGCGGTGTGTACTTCCGTGAGATGACCAAGGGAACGCCGTTCGAATCGGGGGAGGGCACCCAGCTCGCCGTGCTCCACACGCATCTGCTGACCCTCGGCTTCCTCGCCATGCTCATCGTGCTCGTGCTCGACAAGGTGTACCGCCTCGGCCACAGCCGCTTCTTCGCGTGGTTCTTCTGGGTCTACAACGCGGGGCTCGTGCTGACTGTCGCCATCATGACCGTGCACGGCACGATGCAGGTGCTCGGCGTCCCGGCGAGCGCGGCGATCTCCGGAATCGCGGGCCTCGGGCACATCACGCTCGGAGCCGGTCTCGTGCTGCTGCTGTTCGCGATCAACGACGGCCTGCGCGGCCGGACCGCGCCCGCCACCACGATCGACTGACCCGTGCGCCGCGCTACCGGTCGATGCGAGGAGTGCGCCCGACAGCGCACCACGCCACCGCGTCGATGACGCCGCTCGGACCCGGCAGGAGTGCTCCGCAGCGGACGCGCAGCTCTGCTCGGGCGGCCGCGTCGAGGGTCGCGACGAAAGCGCCCGCGGGCCCGACGCCGAGTTCGTAGGGTCCCCACCAGTCGTCGACGCCCGTGTACGGAACGTGCACCTCGAGCTCGTGCTCGACCACCTCGACGAGTCCGTTCGACCGGAAGAGGTCGGCGATCTGGCCCCGACCTGTGCCGACGCCGCCCGTCTCGTCGTCGACGGTCGGGTCCATCTCGCGCGCCGCGTGCCAGAACAGCGACAGGGGCGCCCGCCCGCCGCCGAAGTCCCAGACCGATGCCGCGATCACGCCGCCCGGACGGGTGACCCGTGCCATCTCCCGAATGGCGGCGTGCGGGTCGCGCAGGAAGTTGACCACCAGCTGCGCGATGACGAGATCGAAGGCGTCATCGGCGAACGGGAGCGATTCGGCGTCTGCGACACGTGCATCGCAGCCGGGAAGCCGTTCGCGCAGCGCCTCGACGAAGGACGGGGAGGGGTCGACCGCGGCCACCGGCGTGACCCCCGGAGTCGCGGTGAGTGCCGCAGCGATCGCCCCGGGACCCGCACCGACATCGAGCGCTCGCACACCATCGAGCTCGCCCACGACGTCCAGCGTGCGCTGGGCGAGCGGCTCCGAGTAGCGTCCCATGAACCGCTGATAAGCCTCGGCCGGCACATCGAACGTCATCGCCCTTCCCTCCGTCGCGGCCCCGTCGCAGCAGGCTCGATGGGGCTCATCCTGCCTCTCCGCGGTCGTGGGCGCGACCCCTGGCGAGATCCGCAGCAACGGATGCGCCAACGACGAAGGCCCCCGTCTCCGGGGGCCTTCGTCGTGATGATGCTGAGGCATCCTGTGTGCGCGAGGGGGGACTTGAACCCCCACGCCCTATACGGGCACTAGCACCTCAAGCTAGCGCGTCTACCTATTCCGCCACCCGCGCATTGGGTGATGTGTGGTCTTGCAACCGAGGGTCGAGCCTAGCATGCTCCACGCGGCGTCACGAACCGGGCGGGCCCTCGCCGAGCGGGTAGCCTGGGGCGCATGACTGCAGCCGAGCCGGGGGAGCTGCCGGAGGTCATCCGGCTCGCCCGCGATCTGATCCGCATCGACACCACCAACTGGGGTGGCGGACGCAGCGAAGGCGAGCGCGAGGCGGCCGAGTTCGTCGGCGCGTACCTCGAGGAACTCGGACTCGAGACCCGCTACTTCGAGCCGATCGCGCGCCGCACGAACGTGTCGGCGCGAGTACCGGGTCGTGATCGGTCGAAGCCTGCCCTCGTCGTGCACGGGCACCTCGATGTCGTCCCGGCGATGGTCGACGACTGGAGCGTCGACCCGTTCGCCGGTGAGATTCGCGACGGATACCTCTGGGGTCGCGGTGCCGTCGACATGAAGAACATGGACGCCATGATCCTCACGTCCGTCGCCGACATCCTGCGCGCCGGAGAACAGCCCGAGCGCGACCTGATCGTGACGTTCTTCGCCGACGAGGAGAACGGTGGCGTCGAGGGCTCGGCGCTC
>NZ_LMPK01000033.1:316112-323120 GCF_001423825.1 Microbacterium sp. Leaf351 | reverse complement strand
TCTCCATCGATGTCGCCGGACGCCGGGCGTACCTGCTGCAGGTGGGGGAGAAGGCGCTGCTGTGGGTGCGGCTGGTGGCGCGCGGCGCCGCCGGACACGGCAGCCGGTGGCATCCGGACAACGCCGTCACCCGGCTCGCCGAGGCCGTCGCGGCGCTGGGGCGCGCCCCGTGGGAGGTGCGCCTCACCGAGACGACCGCGGCGCTTCTCGCGGCGGTCGCCGACCTCACCGGAGCAGACGTCGATGACCCGGATGCCGCGGCCGACCTGTTCGGTCCGGCCGCAGCGTTCATCCGGCCGAGCCTGCGCACAACGGCGAACCCGACAGGACTCGCCGGCGGTTACAAGCACAATGTGATCCCTGATCGTGCGGAGGCGACCGTCGACATCCGGGTCCTGCCCGGAACCGAGGACGAGGTGCTCGCCGAGGTGCAGCGGATCGTCGGGGATGACATCGCCATCGAGATCGTCGTGCGCGACATCGGTCTGGAGACCCCCTTCTCCGGCTCGCTCGTCGACGCGATGGTCGCGAGTCTTCAGGATGCCGATCCGGGTGTTCCCGTCGTCCCCTACCTGCTCGGCGCGGGCACCGACAACAAGGCGCTCTCCCGCCTCGGGATCGCCGGCTACGGCTTCGCGCCGCTGAGGTTGCCGAGCGGGTTCGATTTCACCGGTATGTTCCATGGTGTCGACGAACGCGTGCCGCTTGATGCGCTGACGTTCGGTCAGGATGTGCTGACCCGCCTGCTGCGCACCTACTGATCCACCGCGCCGCCTCCCGCCCCACCCCCAACGGAAGACGACCATGAGCCACTTGTTCGAAGCGATCATCCTCGGCCTCGTCCAGGGGCTCACCGAGTTCCTGCCGGTTTCCTCCAGTGCGCACCTGCGCATCCTGGGAGCGTTCCTCCCCGGCACCGAGGACCCGGGCGCCGCCTTCACCGCCATCACGCAGATCGGCACCGAGGCGGCCGTCGTGCTGTTCTTCTGGCGCGACATCGTAAGGATCGTCAGCCGGTGGGCGCTCTCCATCGTCGGGCGCGCGCCGCGCAACGATCCCGATGCGCGCATGGGCTGGCTCATCATCCTGGGGTCGATTCCGATCGTCGTGCTGGGCATCCTGTTCCAGAACCAGATCGAGACCGTGTTCCGCTCCCTCTGGCTGGTCGCCGGCATGCTCATCCTGTTCGGCGTGCTCCTCGGCATCGCGGACGCGATCGGCGCACGCCGGCGACGTCTGGATCAGCTCACCGTCGGCCACGGCGTGATCTACGGCCTGGCCCAGGCTCTCGCCCTCATCCCCGGTGTCTCCCGCTCGGGCGGGACGATCACGGCCGGTCTGCTGATGGGCTACGAGCGCGCCGCGGCGGCTCGCTACGCCTTCCTTCTCGCGANNNNCCCGCCGTTCACCCTGCTCGAGACGGGCCTCGCGACGGTGATCGCGTTCGTCGTCGCCCTCGTGGTCATCAAGTACTTCATGGCGTTCATCTCGAAGCGCAGCTTCCTGCCCTTCGTCATCTACCGCGTGGCGCTCGGCGCCTTCGTGATGGTCATGCTCGCGACGGGCGTCATCGCCGCCTGAGCGGCATCGGGCGCTCTCAGCGCTGCGGCCCGCCGCGGCCGGGCCGGTCGTCGCCGCGCTTGCGCAGGTACTGCTCGAACTCACGGGCGATCGCATCGCCGGACGCCTCCGGGGAGTCCCACGCGTCGCGGGTGCGCTCGAGGCCGCGGATATACTCCGTCATCTCCTCGTCGTCGGCCGCGGCCGCGTCGATGGACGCCTCCCACGCGGCGGACTGCGTCGCCAGGTCACCGCGGTCGATCTTCGCCCCGGTGAGGTCCTCGAGGCGGTCGAGAAGTGCGAGGGTCGCCTTGGGCGACGGCGAGTGACCGGCGACGTAGTGCGGCACGCTCGCCCAGAGCGAGGCTGTCGGGATGCCGGCGGTGTCGGCGGCCTGACCGAGGACGCTGAGGATGCCGACCGGCCCCTCATAGGTCGTGCGGTCGAGGTCGAGAGTATGACGCAGCTGCTCGTTCTCGCTGCCCGCGAAGATCGAGATCGGACGGGAGTGGGGGACATCCGCCATCATCGAGCCGAGCGCGACCATGCCGGTGATGTCCTCACGCAGCGCGACGTCGATCAGCTCACCGGCGAACGCCTGCCAGGCCCGCGCCGGCTCGACGCCCGTGAGCAGCCAGAGCTGCGTGCCGCGCGTGGTCTGCGCGGGGCGCAGCAGCGTCGTCTCGGGCCAGGAGATGCGGCGCACACCGTCTTCGTCGGCGGCGATGCTCGGCCGGGTGTACTGGTAGTCGAAGTACAGCTCCGGGTCGACCGAGTAGACAGGTTCGTAGCCGCCGGTCTCGCGCAGACGGCTGACGGCCGCCGATGCCGCCTCGCCGGCGTCGTTCCATCCGTCGAAGGCGACGACCAGCACGCGTCGACCGAGTCCGTCCACCGGGCCCCTCTCGTTGCCTCCACGGCGCCAGGACGGCGCTCGCGGTCACACCAGGATAGGCGTCTCGGGCCCGTGACGGGCCGTGGCCGCGCGCGCCGCGCCGGTAGCATGGCCGGGTGAATCACCCCGCACCCGCCGCCGTGCTCTGGGACATGGACGGCACCCTCGTCGACACCGAGCCGTACTGGATGGCCGCAGAGACCCCGCTGGTCGAGAGCTACGGCGGCAGCTGGTCGCACGAGCAGGCGCTGCAGCTGGTCGGCCTCGGGCTCGACCAGTCGGCTCGGATCCTCCAGGACGCCGGGGTGCGCATGAACGAGGGCGCGATCATCGACCACCTGACCGAAACCGTGATGGGCGACCTGCGCACGACCGGTGTGCCGTTCCGTCCCGGTGCCCGTGAGCTCCTGTCGGAGCTGCGCGCGGCCGGGGTGAAGACGGGCCTCGTGACGATGTCGCTGCGGCGGATGGCGACTCACGTCGTCGAGTTGATCGACTTCGACGCATTCGACGTCATCGTCGCCGGCGACGATGCGACCCGCCCGAAGCCGCATCCCGACCCCTATCTGCAGGCGTGCGAGCTGCTCGATGTCGCCCCCGAGGACGTGGTGGCGATCGAGGACTCGCCGAACGGGCTGCGCTCCGCTATCGCCGCCCGCACGACGACGGTCGGCGTCCCGCTGATGGTCTCGCTCGCGGGCGTCGGCGCTCACGTCCTCTGGCCCTCCCTCGAGGGGCGGGGCCTCGCCGACCTGGCCGAGGTCCACGCCGCACGCCGCGCCCGCGAGGTGCGCGCGTGAGCCTCGGTCGCGGTCCGTTCGCGTACGGAGATCGCGTGCAGCTCACCGGCCCGAAGGGGCGCCTGTCGACGGTGACCCTCCGCGAGGGGGGCGAACTCCATTCCCATCACGGCGTGCTGCGCCACGCCGACATCGTCGGCCAGCCCGACGGTTCGGTGCTCGTCAACAGCCACGGCTCCGAATACCTGGCGCTGCGACCCTTGCTGCGGGACTTCGTGATGTCGATGCCGCGCGGTGCCGCGATCGTCTACCCGAAGGACGCCGCGCAGATCCTCGCTCAGGCCGACGTGTTCCCCGGATGCGTCGTGGTCGAGGCGGGCGTCGGCTCCGGCGCGCTCTCGCTGTGGCTGCTGCGGGCGATCGGTCCGACCGGGCGTCTCGTCTCTTTCGAGAGGCGTGGGGAGTTCGCCGACGTCGCGCGGGCGAACGTCGAGACCTTCCTCGGGGAGTCGCCGGCTTCATGGCAGATCGTCGAAGGCGACCTCGCCGAGGAGCTCCCGCGCGCGGTGGAGCAGGCATCTGTCGACCGTGTCGTGCTCGACATGCTCGCGCCGTGGGAGTGCATCGACGTCGCGGCCGACGCGCTCGTTCCCGGGGGCGTGCTCGTCTGCTACGTCGCCACGGCGACGCAGCTCAGCCGTGTGGCGGAGTACCTGCGCGCGACGGGTGCGTTCACCGACCCGGAGTCGAGCGAGACGATGGTGCGCGGCTGGCACGTCGAGGGTCTCGCGGTACGCCCCGACCACCGGATGGTGGCGCACACCGGATTCCTGATCTCCGCGCGGCGCCTCGCTCCGGGTGCGGTGCCGCCGGACGTGCGGCGGCGCGCCCTCAAGAAGCCCTCCTATGCGGACGAGGACGTCGAGGTCTGGACCCCGGGTGCGGTCGGCGACCGGGAGATCACGGACAAGAATCTGCGCAAGCGCGTGCGGGAGGCGCAGCGCGCCGCCGACGCCAAGCTGCGCGAGGCGGGCGCGTCGGAGAGCGACCAGTCGCCCGCATAGACTGATCCGGTGCGCAGAACCCTCGCCGCGGCCGCCGCTTTCGGCCTCGCCGCCCTCGCCCTGACCGGATGTGCGACCGCGTCCGCGCCGACGTGCGCCCGCACGACGAACCCGGGCAACCTCGCGTCCCTGGTGCAGGTCTCCGGTGACTTCGCGAAGAAGCCGACCGTCGACATCTCGTCGCCGCTCAGCCCCGGGGACGGCCAGTTCGTCGACCTCACGACGGGCACGGGAACCGAGATCGTGAGCGACGACCAGCTCGTCGGTCTCGCCGTCGACCTGTTCAGCGCGAAGACCGGCAAAGAGATCGTGACCGCGGGCTACGGGTCGACAGGTCCCACGATCACCCCGGTGTCCACATGGGTCCAGACCGTTCCCGGGTTCGAGGCGGCGCTGAAGTGCGCAGGCGAGGGAACGCGCATGATCGTGGGTCTGACCCCGACTGAGCTCGGTTCGTCGACGGCCTCGCTCGGCCTCGCCGCCGACGAGTCGGCGATCGCGGTCATCGACGTGCAGAAGGTGTATCTCTCGCGTGCCGACGGCACGCCCGTCTTCAACGACGGCCACAACCTCCCCGTCGTCGTGCTCGCCCCCTCCGGGCAGCCCGGCGTGACGATCCCCAAGACCGACCCGCCGACCTCGCTGGTCGTGCAGACGCTCCAGAAGGGCACCGGCGCGACCGTCGGCGACAAGGACACGGTGCGGGTCGCTTACACCGGACTCACCTGGGCCGACGGAAAGGTCTTCGACTCCTCGTGGGGATCGACCCCGGCCTCGCTCTCCATGACCGGAATCGTCCCGGGCCTGGCGACGGCGCTGAAGGGTGCGACCGTCGGCTCGCAGATCCTCGCGGTGATTCCGCCGTCCGACGGGTACGGATCGACCGCGACGGGCCAGATACCGGCGAACTCGACGCTCGTGTTCGTGGTCGACATCCTCGGGATCGACGCCACGCAGTGAGCCGCGGCCACGGGGACATCCTGCGACCATAGGATGTCCTCGTGCCGAACACAGGATCGAAAGTCGCGCCCGAGGAGCGGCTCGTGAACCTGGTCGTGGCGCTGCTTGCGACCGACCAGGGGCTCACGAAGGACACGATCCTGGGCTCGGTCTCGGGGTATCGCGAGCAGTCCGAGGCGGGAGCGTCGAAGGATGCGCTCGAGAAGATGTTCGAGCGTGACAAGGAGAGCCTGCGCTCGCTCGGCGTGCCGATCGAGACGCTCGGCGACTACGCCGATCCCGATGATCTCCGCGAGGCCCGGTACCGCATCGCCACCGACGACTACGCGCTGCCCGACGAGGTATCGCTGACGGCGGCGGAGGCGGCCCTCCTCGACCTCGCGGGCACGGTGTGGCACGAGACATCCCTCTCGGTCGACGCCCGCGCAGGCTTGCGCAAGATCCGCGCCCTCGGCATCCCCACGACGGAGCCGTTGGGGGCCTACGCGCCCCGGATCAGCGTTCGGGATGCCGCGTTCGCGCCGTTGCAGCGCGCGATCGAGACCGCGCGCGTCGTGGCGTTCGACTACCTCAAGCCCGGTGAGCATGCCCCCCGGGCTCGTCGCGCGCGCCCCCTGGCGCTGCTGGAGTACGAGGCGCGCTGGCATCTCCACGCCCATGACCTCGACGCGGATGCGCCTCGCACCTTTCTGCTCTCGCGCATCGTCGGCGAGGTCGCGGTGACGCGGGTCTCGTTCGATCCCGGTCTGCGCGCCGGTGCGGGGGAGCGGGCGCGCGCTCTGCTGGACGAGCTCGCCGCGTCGCAGAGCGCCCTCGTCGAGGTGCACCCGGGCACCGAGGCCGCGTTGCGGCTCGCCCGGCGCGCCTCGCCGGCGGCCCAGGGGCTGCGCATCCCGTTCGTCGATGCGCACGTGCTCGCGGACGAACTCGCCTCCTACGGTCCCGAGGTGCGCGTCGTCGAGCCCGCCGAACTGCGCCGCCTCGTGGTCTCGCGACTTCGCGCGGCGCTCGCCCGCAGCGGAGGTTCCGCATGACCGACGCCCGTCCGCCGCTCGTCGCCACCGACCGCGCCGCGCTCATCCTGCAGCTCGTGCCCTACTTGATCGAGCACGGCGAGGTGAGCGTCGCCGAGGCCGCCGCCGACTTCGACGTGTCCGAGACGCAGATGCGTCAGATCGTGGAGAAGCTCACCGTCATCGGCCGCCCGGGTGACGGCGGCTACTGGCAGCTGCCCCACGACCTGTTCGACATCGACTGGGATCTGCTCGACGAGCAGGACCGCATCGCGATCACCCACACCGTGGGACTCGAACGCGCCCCGAAGCTGACCGCGCGGGAAGCGGCGGCGCTCCTCGCCGGGCTCCAGGTCGTCGCCGCCGTCCCGGGAGTGGGGGAGGGCGACCTCATGCGGGGACTGCTCGCCAAGCTCGCGCGCGGGGCGGCGACCGCCCCCGCCGAGCTCGTGCTCACCCCGGCACCCGTCGACGCGGTGCGGCGCTCGATCGATGATGCGCTGACGCGGGGAGTCGCGGCATCCTTCACGTACAAGACCCCCGAGGGTGCACCGACGGTGCGCACGGTCGACCCCGTCAAGGTGCACATCACCGGCGGTGAGTGGTATCTGCAGGGCTGGTGTCACCTGCGCCGGGCGATGCGCACGTTCAATCTCGACCGGGTGAGCGATGTCGCGCTCACCGACATCCCGATCACCCACTCGGGCGAGCCGGTCCCCCCGCTGTTCGAGCCCGGCGGCGATGATGCGACCGCGACGATCCGCTTCGCGGAGCGA
>NZ_LMPK01000033.1:300831-316080 GCF_001423825.1 Microbacterium sp. Leaf351 | reverse complement strand
CCCGCCGCGGCGGCGACGTCGAGATCCTTGCGCCCGAGAGCGCGCGTCGCGCGGCCCGCGACTGGGCGGCGGCGGCGCTCGCGCAATACGATCCCGCCTGAGTCGATCGTTCACAGGATTCGCAGAGACGAATCCGGGGCGTCACGGCGTCGCCGGGTGCACGCGAGGCTAGACTCGGGGAAACACGCCTGCGGTGAGGAGAATCATGGGCATCTTCGGTAACGCATTCGGGTGGCCCCACCTGCTGATCCTGGTGCTGATCATCGTCCTGCTGTTCGGCGCCGCCAAGCTTCCCGCTCTCGCGAAGAGCCTCGGCCAGTCGGCCCGCGTCTTCCGCGGCGAGATGAAGGCACTCAAGGACGACGAGAAGAAGGATGCCGCGGCATCCGCGACCTCGGAGTCCACCGAGGCGCCCGGTTCGACCCCGGCCTCGCCGTCGAGCACGAACTCGTCCTCGACGACCTCCTGAACCGGTGACCGCGGCCGACCTGCCGCGCATCGGCGAGCCCGGCGGCCCGAAGCGCGACAAGCGCATGTCGCTGGGTCAGCACTTGCGCGAGCTGCGCAAGCGCATCGTCTTCGCGCTGATCGGGCTCGTGGCCGGCATGGTGATCGCGGCGTTCCTCACCGATCCGATCATCGCGCTGCTGACCCACCCGATCGCCGTCGTGGCCGAGTCCCGCGGCAATGACCTCGCGGCCCTCAACTTCAACTCGATCACGGCGGGCTTCGATCTGCGACTGCGCATCGCCTTCGCCGTCGGCATCATCCTGTCGGCGCCGGTCTGGATCTGGCAGGTGTGGGCGTTCATCATGCCCGGCCTCACCCGCAAGGAGATGCAGTACACGATCGGCTTCATGCTGGCGGCGATCCCGCTCTTCTTCGGCGGATGCGCGGTCGGGTGGCTGATCATGCCGCACATCATCGAACTGATGTCGGGGCTCGTGCCCGAGCAGGGGGCGCTGTTCCTGCAGTACGACTACTACTACGACTTCGTGTTCAAGCTGCTGCTGGTCGTGGGCATCGCGTTCGTGCTGCCGGTGTTCCTCGTGGCGCTGAACCTGTCGGGCATCGTCAGCGGTCGCGCGATCTTCAAGGGCTGGCGCATCGCCGTGCTCGTGGCCGCCGTGTTCGCGGCGGTCGCGACCCCCGCCGCCGACATCACCTCGATGCTGCTGCTCGCGGGCATCCTCATCGTGCTGTACATCGCCGCCGCGTCGGTGTCGGTGCTGTTCGACTGGCGCAAGGCCCGGCGCGTCCGGCTCGATCTCGCCGGGCCGGAGGCGTGAGCGCCCCCGACGCGGGGCACGCGTCGCGCCGGGACGGCGAGTCGGGGCATCCGGTCACCGACGAGTTCGCGGCGATGCAGCGGTTCCGGCTCGATCCGTTCCAGCTCGAGGGATGCCGCGCCCTCGAAGAGGGTCGCAGCGTGCTGGTCGCCGCGCCGACCGGTGCTGGCAAGACGATCGTCGGCGAGTTCGCGGTGCACCTCGCGATGCGGGAGCCGTCGGACAAGGCGTTCTACACGACCCCGATGAAGGCGCTGTCGAACCAGAAGTTCCGAGAGCTGCAGGACGTCTACGGCCCCGAGAACGTCGGCCTGCTCACCGGTGACACGAACATCAACGGGAATGCCCGCGTCGTGGTGATGACGACCGAGGTGCTGCGCAACATGCTCTACGCCGACTCGCCCGCGCTGCGCGACCTGCGCTACGTCGTGATGGACGAGGTGCACTTCCTCGCCGACCGCTTCCGCGGCGCGGTGTGGGAGGAGGTCATCATCCACCTGCCGCGCCGAGTGCGGCTCGTGTCACTGTCGGCGACGGTCTCCAACGCGGAGGAGTTCGGCGATTGGCTCGACACTGTGCGCGGTGAGACGGACATCATCGTGTCGGAGAACCGGCCCGTGCCGCTCGAGCAGCACGTGCTCGTGCGCGGCGATCTGCTGCCGCTGTTCGACGATCGTGCGGGCGTCGCCGCCGCGCAGGTGAATCGCGAACTGCTGCGGATGCGGTCGGGCTCTGGCGTCGCGCAGGAGAACAATCGCCGCCTGCAGGCGCACCGACAGGGTGGGAACGGCGGCCGAGGCGCGCGCTTCGTGCACCACGGCAACCCGCGCCGCGCCGAGCGCATCGATCGCCCGCACGTCGTGGACCTGCTCGAGAGGGCCACGCTGCTGCCGGCGATCTTCTTCATCTTCAGCCGGGTGGGCTGCGACGCCGCCGTGCAGCAGGTGCGTCGCTCGGGGCTGCGGTTGACGACCGCCGAGGAGCGTGCGGAGATCCGCCGGGTCGTCGACGAGCGCACCCGCCTGCTCGCCGACGAGGATCTCGCCGTGCTCGGAGTGTGGGAATGGCGCGAGAACCTGGAACGCGGCATCGCCGCGCACCACGCCGGTCTCCTGCCGGCGTTCAAAGAGGTCGTCGAGGAGCTCTTCCAGCGCAAGCTCGTGAAGGTGGTGTTCGCGACCGAGACCCTCGCGCTCGGCATCAACATGCCGGCGCGCACCGTCGTGCTCGAGAAGCTCGAGAAGTTCAACGGCGAGGCGCGGGTGGCGATCACGTCGGGGGAGTACACACAGCTCACCGGGCGCGCCGGACGCCGGGGCATCGACGTCGAGGGGCACGCCGTCGTGCAGTGGACGGAAGGGATGGACCCGCAGGCCGTCGCGGCCCTGGCCTCCCGTCGCACCTACCCGTTGAACTCCAGCTTCCGCCCGACGTACAACATGGCGGTCAATCTCATCGACCAGTTCGGTCGTCCGCGTGCGAGGGAGATCCTCGAGTCGTCGTTCGCGCAGTTCCAGGCCGACCGATCCGTCGTCGGCGTCGCCCGGCAGGTCAAGGAGGCCGAGGCGTCGCTGGAGGGCTACCGCGAGGCGATGACCTGCGACCGCGGCGACTACGTCGCGTACTCGTCGATCCGTCGGGAGCTCAGCGACCTCGAGAAGATCAACCGACGGGATGCCACGGCTCCCCGCTCCCTGCGCGATCAGCGTCAGAAGCAGATCCAGCGGCTGCGCACGTCGATGCAGCGGCATCCGTGCCATTCGTGCCCCGAGCGCGAGGATCACGCCCGCTGGGCGGAGCGCTACTGGAAGCTGCGCCGCGACACGGACCGCCAGCGTCGCCAGATCGAGTCGCGCACGGGCACCGTCGCGCGGGTGTTCGACCGGGTCGTCGATGTGCTCGAGGCCCTCGACTACGTGCGGGCGGGCGAGGACGGCACCGCGACGCTGACCGACGCAGGTCGCACGATGAGGCGCATCTACGGTGAGCGCGACCTCCTGGTCGCGGAAGCGCTGCGCACCCGCATCTGGGAAGGTCTGGATGCCGCGGCCCTCGCGGCGCTCGTGTGCGCCTTGGTGTACGAGCCGCGGCGTGACGAACGCGGCGCGGGGGAGGCGGGCCTGCCCCGCGGACGCTTCCGCGAGGCGCTCAGTGCCACGGAGACGCTGTGGCAGCGTCTCGACGATCTGGAGCAGGATCACCATCTGCCGGGCTCGGAGCCGCCCGCCCTCGGCCTCAGTCAGGCGATGCACTCGTGGGCCCGGGGCGCCCTGCTCGATCGCGTGCTCACCGAGGCCGACATGGCGGCAGGCGACTTCGTGCGGTGGGCCAAGCAGACGATCGATCTGCTCGACCAGCTCTCCCTCGTCGCCGACGGCGAGCTCGCTCGCACCGCCCGCGCGGCGTTGGATGCGGTGCGTCGCGGAATCGTCGCCTACGCCTCGGTCTGACGATGGGGCTCAGCGTGCGCGCGGGGATCGCCGCCTACAGTGATCGAGTGCCCGCGTCCCCGCCTCGCCTGTTCCCGCTGTGGCTCGCATCGCTGCTCTCGGTGGTCGCCGGCCTCGCACTTACGACGGCGTTCCCGTCGCTCGCATGGTGGCCGATGGCATTTCCCGCCGTCGTGCTGGCTCTCGCGACGCTCGTCGGTCGCGGCGTGTGGGGGAGCGTGCTGTGCGGGCTCCTCTTCGGGCTCTCGTTCTTCCTCGTGAACGTGTCGTTCACGGGTCGATACCTCGGACCGATCCCGTGGATCGCCCTGTCGGTGCTGGAGGCGGCGCTCGTCGCGATCGCGTCGATCCCGATCTCGCTCGCGTATCGGTGGATGCCGCGGCTCCTTCCCGGCCCGTGGGGCCGTACCCTCGTGCTCGCCCTGGTCGTCGCCGGTCTCTGGACCGCTCGCGAGGTGCTCGTCGGCACCTTCCCCTACGGCGGGTTCCCGTGGGCCCGCCTCGGCATGACCCAGGCCGACAGCCCCCTCGCGCGCGTCGCCTCGTGGACGGGGATCAGCGGGCTGACCTTTCTGATGGTGTTCGTGTGCGCGGCCGCGCTCGAGGTGATCCGGCTGCGACGGCGCGCCGTGTGGGCAGCGATCCCGGCGGCCGTCGTCGCGGTCGTGCTGTTCGCGCTGCCCGCCTTCCCGACGACGGCGAACGGCACGCTGCGGGTGGGCTGGGTGCAGGGCAACGGTCCCGCCGGGTACTTCGACTCCCGCACCGCCGACGCCGTTCTCGACGCGCAGCTGAAGGCGACGGCTCCCATCGCCAACGAGCGCATGGATGTCCTCCTCTGGCCCGAAGGCGGCGTCGACTCCGACCCCACCCACAACTCCGCCACGGCCGCCGTGCTCGATGCGGTGTCCGCCCAGGTGCAGGCGCCGCTGCTCATGAACGCGGCGACCGAGCGGGGCGCCGACGTCTTCAACAGCTCCATGATGTGGCTGGACGGGGCGGGGGCCACACAGACGTACGACAAGCGGCATCCCGTGCCGTTCGGCGAGTACGTGCCCGATCGCGACTTCTTCTACGCGCTCGCACCCGATCTCGTCGGACTCATCCAGCGCGGCTACACGCCGGGAACCGCCGCGCCGGTCATGTCGGTGGCAGGCACCACCGTCGGGCTCGCGATCTGCTTCGACGTGATCTACGACGACGTCGTCCACGATGCGGCGCGGGACGGGGCATCCGTCTACCTGCTGCAGACGAACAACGCAGACTTCCGCGGCACCGACGAAAACCTGCAGCAGCTGGCCTTCGCCCGCATGCGCGCCATCGAGACCGGGCGCGCCGTCGTCAACCTGTCGACCGTCGGCACGAGCCAGGTCATCGCCCCGGACGGCTCGGTGATCGCGGGCCTCGCGGCCGACGAGCCCGGGGCGGCGGTGACGGATGTCCCGCTGCGCACCGGGCTGACACCCGCCGTCGTCATCGGCGACGGCGTACAGGTCGTGCTCGTCGCCGGGTCGCTCGTCGCCCTCGTGGGGGCCGGTGGCGCGCTGCTGTGGCGCCGACGGAGGTACGCCAAGACGCCGGCTCCCGCAGGGGGAACCGGCGTCGACGTGGAGCGCGGTTAGGCGCTCTTCTTCGCGGTGCTCTCCGAGCCGCGGCGCTCGCGCAGGTACGCCAGGCGCTCCTCGAGGATCTCCTCGAGCTCGGGGATGGTGCGGCGTTCCAGGAGCATGTCCCAGTGGGTGCGGGGCGCCTTGTCGTCGCTGTGATCGATCGTCACGGTGCCCTCGCCCACGCGAAGCACGGCCTCACCGCCGCATGAGCGGCACTCCCAGGTCTCGGGAGCTTCGGCATCGGCCGCGAACGTCAGGGTGGTGTCCTTGCCGCAGACGCTGCAGACGTAGGTACGCTGCATGCGCTCATGGAGAATGACGCCCTCTTCGCTCTGTAGGCTCTGGGCGCCGAGTCGGATTCCGCGGAGGCTGCGATCTGCCATTGTGTGGTCCTCTCGTCGCTGTCGCTTGACTGGTATAACGCCATGACCTGGACGGATCATCCACGGCGCCCCAGCGGGGCCTGAACTCCCAGTGGTTCTCCAGGCCCGGTCACGACCGGGCGCGTCGCAGCAGGTGCAGTGCGGCGTCGGCCCGATCGGTCACGATCCCGTCGACGCCCAGCGTGACGAGGCGCGTCATCTCGCCCGGGTCGTTGATCGTCCATACGTGCACCTCGACGCTGTGCGCGTGGGCATCGTCGATCAGTCGACGGGTGACGACGGGCACCGGTCCCTGACGCACGGGAACCTGCAGCGCGTCGACCCCCGCGACCGCACGCCCGAACGCCCGGCGGAGCCGCACGGCGCTCGCTCCGACGGCACGCGCGACGACAGAGCTTCCCGCGGAGGTCGCGGGCTCTCCGCCCGCCGCCTCCGCCGCGGCGAGCGCCCGCCGCCGACGGGCATCGTCGAAGCTGGTCACCAGCACTCGCGCCGCGTGCGGAGCGACGAGGCGGCCCACAGGCTCGGCCGCGGCATCCGCCTTCACATCGAGGTTGAACCGCACGGTGGGGAACGCGTCGAGCGTGTCGGCGAGCACCGCGAGACCGCCGCGCTCCCGCATGAGCGCCTCGAGCTCGACGGTGGTCACCTCGGAGAGGCGCCGCGGGTCGCCCGTGACCCGGGAGAGGTCGCTGTCGTGGAAGAGCACGACGGTGCCGTCGGCGGTGAGGTGACAATCGGACTCGACGATGTCGGCACCGACAGCGTGGGCCGCCGCAATCGCGGCGAGGCTGTTCTCGGCGATGCCGGATGCGGCCGCCTCTGCCGTCACCAGGCCGCGGTGGGCCAACACGCGGGGGAGCGGCCCCGCGAGGAAGGGGTGCGTCACGCGGTCGGCTCTCCGGGCTTCGGCGCGGATGCCGCGGCGCGCCCGGCGGCGCCCGAGAACCCGCCCGCGATCTGGGAGAGGGCGTCGGTCAGCTCGCTCGGGATGATCCAGAGCTTGCTCGACGGGCTCTCGCTGATCTTCGGGAGCGTCTGCAGGTACTGGTAGGCCAGCAGCTTCTCGTCGGGGTTGCCCGCGTGGATCGCGTCGAACACGGCCTGGATGGCCTGCGCCTCGCCCTCGGCGCGCAGGATCTGCGCCTGCTTGTCACCCTCGGCCTTGAGGATCTCGGCCTGCCGGCGCCCCTCGGCCTCGAGGATCTGCGACTGCTTCGACCCCTCCGCCGTGAGGATCGCGGCGCGGCGGTCGCGCTCCGCGCGCATCTGCTTCTCCATCGAGTCCTGGATGGACACGGGCGGGTCGATGGCCTTCAACTCGACGCGCGAGACGCGGATGCCCCACTTGCCCGTGGCTTCGTCGAGCACGACGCGCAGCTGGCCGTTGATCTCGTCTCGGCTGGTGAGCGCCTCCTCGAGGTTGAGCCCGCCGACGACGTTGCGCAGGGTGGTGGTCGTGAGCTGCTCGACGGCGCCGAGGTAGTTCGCGATCTCGTAGGTCGCGGCCCGGGCGTCGGTCACCTGGAAGTACACGACGGTGTCGATCGAGACGACCAGGTTGTCCTCGGTGATCACCGGCTGCGGCGGGAACGACACGACCTGCTCGCGCATGTCGATGAGGGGGCGCAGCCGGTCGATGAACGGCACCAGCAGGTTCAGACCCGGGGCGAGGGTCTTGTGGTAGCGCCCGAGCCTCTCGACGACGCCTGCGGTCGCCTGCGGGATGATGCGCACGGCGCGGGAGAGCACCACGAGCACGAAGATGACGATCGCGATCGCGAGTCCCCAGCCGATCGCGACGGGGATGATGGAGTCGGGGTTCATACCGGGAGCCCTTCGGTGCGGCGGATGACATGGACGTGCGCCCCGGCGACGCGGTCGACGCTGACCTCGGTGCCGGGTTCGAGAACGGATGCCGCGTCGGCCCGCGCGCTCCAGATCTCGCCGTTCGCGAGCCGCACCTGGCCGCCGGTGGCGTCGATCGTGGCGACGACGCGTCCGGACATCCCGATGAGGGCGGCGACGTTGGTCGGCGTGGGGTCCTCGCCGCGCCGCAGGCGTCGCAGCAGCGGCGGCCGGATCAGCAGCAGCAGGAGCACGGCGACAACCGCGACGATCACGACCTGGAGCCAGAGCGGCGCGCCGGTGAGGGCTGAGACAAGGCCCGCGAGCGAGGCGATGCCGAACATCAGGAAGAGGAAGTCGAGGGTGAGCATCTCGACGACGAGAAAGACGGCGGCGAGCGCGATCCAGACGATCCAGGCGAACTGCGTGATCGCGGTGACGATGTCCATACGGGCCTCCTCGCTGTCTCGAGCCTAACAGCGGGAGGGCGTGCGCGAGCCGTTATCACCAGGCCGGATGACGGGTGGTTGGTAGGGTCGAAGGCGGCCCGCGGCATCCTCATCCGCGGCATTCGACACGTCATCCCAGGAGTCCTCCGTGACCGAGCACCTCGTTCCCCTTGCCCCCGGCAGCCTCGCCGGAAAGACCGCCCTCGTCACCGGGTCGTCGCGGGGGATCGGCGCCGACACCGTGCGCTACTTCGCCCAGGCGGGCGCCAACGTCGTCATCAACTTCCGCAACAAGGCCCCGCGGGCCGAGAAGCTCGCCGCCGAGCTGCGCGAGCTGGGCGTCGGCGCGCTCGTCGTCGGCGCCGACCTCACCGACCCGGCGTCCGTCGCGGCCATGTTCGAGGCGGCCGCGGCGGAGTTCGGCGGGCTCGACATCCTCGTGCTCAACGCCTCCGGCGGCATGGAGTCGGGCATGGCGCCCGACTACGCGCTGCAGCTGAACCGCGACGCCCAGGTCAGCGTGCTCACCACGGCGCTCCCGCACCTGAACGCCGAGGCGCGGATCGTGTTCGTCACGAGCCACCAGGCGCACTTCATCCGTACGACGCCCACCATGGCCGAGTACGAGCCGGTGGCGCTCTCGAAGCGCGCGGGCGAGGATGCGCTGCGCGCCTTCATCCCGACACTCGACGAGAAGGGGATCGGCTTCACCGTCGTCTCCGGCGACATGATCGAGGGCACGATCACCGCGACCCTGCTCGAGCGCGCGAACCCCGGCGCGATCGCCGCACGGCGTGACGACGCCGGCAAGCTCTACAACGTCGCCGAGTTCGCCGCCGAGGTCGCCCTCGCCGCCGTCGACCCGGTTCCGGCCGACAACACCCGACTCGTCGGAGACACGAGCTCATTCCTGGGGGAGTGACCATGCGTGCCGCAGACATCGAGAAGCTCGTCTCCGTCTCCCGGCCAGCCGTCGCTCCCGACGGTTCGTTCGCGGTCTACGCGACCTCGCGACCCGACGTCGCGGCCAACCGTGCCGTCGGGCAGCTGTGGCGTATCGACCTGCCCGGTGGCGCGCCGCGACGTCTCACCCGGGGCATCGCCGACCGTGCGCCGCGGCTGTCGCCCGACGGCACCGTGGTCGCGTTCCTGCGCGGGGACGCGAAGGGCTCGGCGCAGATCCACGTCGTGCCCGCACTCGGCGGCGAGCCCGTGCAGGTCACCGACGCACCGCTCGGCGTCAGCTCGTTCGTCTTCTCACCCGACGGCGGCACGTTCGCCTACCTCGCGCTCGTGCCCGAGAAGGGGCGGTACGGCACGGTCGACGGGCTGGGTGCGGCATCCGAGTCGCCCCGGCGCGTGACGGGCCTGCGCTGGCACGCCAACGGACTCGGGTACACGCTCGACCGCCCGTCGCACGTCTTCGTCGTGCCGGTGCCGGATGCCGCGGGCGAGCCGTTCTACGCCCCGGCCCCGCGCGTCGTGGCGGAGGGGGAGGAGCCGCCGACACCGCGGGTCGTGCCCGCGGAGGCCACGGCGCTGACCTCGGGGGCGGTGTGGCACGACCTGCTCGCGTTCACCCCGGACGGCACCGAGGTGATCACCTCGCCGTCGCCGATCGTCGACGAGCGCATCGACCTGCGCTCGCGGCTCGTCGCTGTGCGGGTCGACGGGGGAGGGGAGCGCGAGGTGCTCGGCCTCGACGCCGGCTACGCGATCGACGAGGTCGTCGCGTCACCCGACGGCGCGCTGTTCGTGCTCGGCCACACGCTCGGCGACTCCCACGTCGACTTCATCGCGCCGGGCGTCGCGCTCGGACTCGTCGACGAGGGATCGGTGCGGCTGCTCACCGACCCCGACGCGCTCGACCTCGGAGAGCCGGGCAGCGCGATCACCCTCGCCGGCGACGACGTGCTGGTGCAGAACCGCACCCGCGGGCGCGTCGAGCTGGTACGCGTCACCCGCGCGGGCGTGACGAGCGTGCTGCTGGCGGACGCCGAGGTCACGGGCGTCGGGGCGGATGCCGCGGGCGCCCGCGTGATCGCCGCGATCGCCGCCCCCGACACCTTCGGCGCTCTGGTCGAGATCGACGGCGACGGCGACCCCCGGCGCATCGTCGACCTCGGCGGCGAGCTGCGGGCGAGCGGCGTTGTGACCCCGGTCGAGACGCAGATCGCCGCCCGCGACGGCTACCCGGTGCACGGGTGGGTGGCGGTTCCCGAGGGTGACGGACCCTTCCCGGTGATCCTGCAGATCCACGGCGGACCGTTCGCCCAGTACGGCGTGCACGTGTTCGACGAGACCCAGGTGCTGGTGGACTCGGGCTACGCCGTCGTCTACTGCAACCCGCGCGGGTCGGCCGGCTACGGACGGGCGCACGGGCGCAGCATCCGTCAGGCGATGGGCACCGTCGACTTCACCGACGTGATCGACTTCCTCGAGGCGGCACTGGCGGCCGACGCGCGCCTCGACGGCACCCGCCTCGGCGTGCAGGGCGGCTCGTACGGCGGCTACCTCACGGCGTGGGTCATCGCGCACGACCACCGGTTCGCCGGCGCGATCGTCGAGCGCGGCTTCCTCGACCCGGAGGCGTTCGTCGGCACGAGCGACATCGGATCGTTCTTCGGGCAGGAGTACGTCGGCACGGATCCGGCGCTCGTCGCCTCGCAGAGCCCTGCCGCCGTGGCGCATCAGGTGCGTACGCCGACGCTCGTGCTGCACTCCGAGCTGGACTTCCGCTGCCCGCTCGAGCAGGCGACGCGGTACTACCTGTCGCTGCGCACGGCCGGCGTCGACGCCGAGATGCTCATCTTCCCCGGAGAGAACCACGAGCTCACGCGCGCGGGCCAGCCGCGTCATCGCGTGGAGCGCTTCGACGCGGTGCTCGACTGGTGGCGCCGGGTGCTGCCGACCGACTGAGCGGTCGCCGCACCCGGCGCCTCAGATCACGCGGACTTGCCGAAGGTGAAGGCGCGGATGATCTGCACGATGCCGAGCACGAGCAGTGACGCGCCGACGAAGATCCAGAGGAACGCCGCCCCGATCGCGGGGGAGAAGAGCAGCGTGATGCCGGCCAGCAGGCTGACGATCGCGTAGAAGATCGTCCAGCCGCGGCCCGACGAGCCGTCGAGCGTGGTGAGCGCGACGACGCCCTCGACGATCCAGGTGATGCCGACGAACACGCCGACGAACACCGCGAGGAAGATGGTCGCGCTCGTGAGGTTCGAGAACGCGACGATGCCGGCGGCGATGAACACGATGCCGAGCAGGATGTGGCCGATGCGCGACCAGAGCCCGCGCACCTTCGAGAAGATGCCGAGTCCGAGGTAGACGAGACCGGAGACGATCGCGTAGATCGCGATGATGACGGTGCCCACCGAGGCGGTCTTCAACGGCCAGACGAGGATCAGGATGCCGACGATCAGGGCGACGACGCCGCCGATGCCGAGGGCGGTGCGAATGCCGTTGACGGCGGTGTCGGCCGGAGTGGGAGCAGTAGTCATGATGCGTGCTTTCTGTGAGAAACCTGGGGACCCGTGGGCTCACTGTATCGCTCGCGCCGAACGCGGGGGAGAACGTGAAGAGCGGATGTCGCGACGTGACGCCGCGGCATCCGCTCTACACGGTGCGACGGTCAGCGACGCGGGACGCGGTTCTCCGAGCTGACGAGCCACGCGAGCTGTTCGAGACGCTCGAGGATCGCGTGCAAGATGTCGGCGCTCGTCGGATCTTCACCGTCGACGTCGTCGTGCACGCCGCGCACTGTGGCGGTGACCGCATCGATGCGCTCGGTGATGAGGTCGACGACCTCCGAGGTGGACACCTCGCCCTGCGGGAACTCGGGGAGAGTCGTGGTCTCGGCGACGGTGTCGCTGCGGCCGTCGGGAAGGGCGTGGAGTGCGCGCAGCCGCTCAGCCACGGTGTCGGAGAACTCCCGGGCGGCGTCAATGATCTCGTCGAGCTGCAGGTGCGTATCGCGGAAGTTCGTGCCCACGACGTTCCAGTGCGCCTGCTTGCCCTGCAGCGAGAGCTCGATCAGGTCGACGAGCACACGCTGGAGGTTGTCGGCGAGCTGGGCGGACGCGGTGAACCCGGACTCCGCGTTCTGCTCATCGGTCAGCTCGGCGCCGCGCGCGGCTCGTCGGTTGTTCTTGGTGGGAGTGAGGGTGGTGGACATGCGTCCTCCTTCGTCGGGGCCGGATGCCCCCACGCTACGCGCGTGAGGTGACAGCGGGGCCGGAAGGCGGTGTGTTACGCCGCAGGCGCAGGGTCGGCCGTCCGCGGCCGGGAGGCCGGGGCATCCTCGCGGGTGAAGATCGAGGGCTCCGGTTCCGGATGCCGTCTGGTCTGCACGACGAACAGAACGAGACCTGCAACGACAGCGAGCATCGAGGTCCACGAGTTCGCCGGGATGCCGAACAGGCCGTCGCTGGTCGGATCGATGCGGATGAGCTCGAGGAACGTGCGCGCGAACCCGTACCACATGAGGTAGATCGCGAGGACGCGCCCCCATTGCAGGCGCACGCGACGCTCGAGCAGCAGGATCACGGCAACCCCGATGAGGTTCCACACCAGTTCGTACAGGAAGAGGGGCTGGAAGAGGGTTCCGGGTGGCAGGTTCGCCGGGAACTTCGGGTTGGTCGACTCGATCTGAAGCCCCCAGGGGAGGGTCGTCGGAAGGCCGAACAGTTCATGGTTGAACCAGTTGCCGAGACGGCCGATCGCCTGCGCGGCGAGGAGCCCCGGAGCCATGGCATCGGCGAACGAGAGGAAACGGATACCGGCGCGGCGGCAGCCGATCCACACACCGAGCGCGCCGCCGAGCAGCGAGCCGTAGATCGCGTTGCCGCCGTCCCAGATCGCGAACACGTTCCAGAGGTTCGCACCCGGGTAGAAGTAGTCACCCACGTGCGTGAACACGTGATAGAACCGCGCCGCGATGATCCCGAGCGGCACGGCCCACAGGGCGATGTCGATCACCGTCCACGGTGCGACGCCGCGGCGCCGCAGACGCCACTCGGTGAGGAGGACGGCCACCACGATGCCCGCGATGATGCAGAGCGCGTACGTGTGGATTGTCACGGGGCCGATCGAGAACTGCGCCCACGCGGGAGGCGGGCTGGGGATGCTGAGATGCGACATGTGCGAGGCGGCGGGGGTAGGACGCCGTCGGGAACTTTACACCGGCGGGATTTCGATCAGCGGCACGTGCACGCGCGATGGGTAGCCTGGACAGGCGGGCACGCGACGGCGATGCCCGAGATCGACGGGGGAACGTCATGGGGGAGCGGTACATGCGTGGGATGTCGCACGGTCGGGCCGTCGGTGGAGTCATCGCGGCGGTGGTCATCGGCGCACTGACCGGGTGCGCTGCGAACGGCGGCACGCTCGGGGCATCCGGATCGTCCGGGGCGACGGCGTCTCCGTCGGCGACGGATACCCCGGTGGTCACCTCTGTCGGGGCGCCGTTGAGCGGTGTCGGCACGAACCCGCCGACGCCGACCGACGATGCACGTCTCGCGGTGCCGGAGGGCGCACACACCGTCACGTTGTCGTTCTCGTGCGTCGGAACCGGCACCTACACCGTCGACATTCCCGACGCGACGCCCGATCGCCAGGCCGGGCTTGTCGGCGCCTGCGGGTCGACGGCGACGTGGACCTGGACGGTTCGTCCGACGTCATCGCCGAACGTGTCCGTGGTCGTTCCGGACGGCGCCACGTGGACGGCGACGCCGACCTATTCGAGCGCGGTGTTCACGAGCGACTCGTCGCTGTCGGCGGTGTGTGCGGGATTCGGTGCCGCGCAGAGCGCCGTCATGAACGCCATCGAGGGCTACAGCACCGCCCATGCCTTCGGGCTCGAGCAATGGAAGAGCCGTCTCGATGCCGCGGCCGCTCAGTTCACGCAGCTTGCAGCGACCGCGCCCGCGAACGACGCCACGGAGCTCAACGGCTATGCCGCGGCCGTCTCTGCACCGCAGCGCACGCCGGAGGCTCTGCGCCAGGCGTTCTTCACCAACCACCTGTTCCCGGCGTCGACCGGACTGCGCGATGCGTGCGCGGCGAATCAGACTCCGGTGCAGCTCACCGCCGAGTTCGGCGGCTGAGTCCCCGTATAAGCATTATCCGATAATGCGCATTATGTCAGAATAAAGGAGTAGGCCCCGTCCCCACTCCATGCCTGAGGAGCGCTGCGGCCCCCGGCTATGCGATGAAGCCGCGGCATCCGCTCACTTCGTCGGGATCGCGAGGCGGTGTTCGAATCGGCCGAGCCGCCACACGATGACCGCGATCAGCCAGGTCGCGAGCAACGTTCCCACGATCGCGAATCCGAGGACGTCGAGGTTGGTGAACCAGCCGATCGCCGGGATGTCCCAGCCGAGATTGGTGGCCAGCACCGAGGCGAGCTCGAATCCGCCGATCACGAGGGCGATGAACACGCTCATCGCGGTGATGACGACGTTGTAATACACCTTGCGCGCCGCGCCGAGGAACGCCCATCCGTAGGCGAAGTTCATCAGCACGCCGTCGACGGTGTCGAACAGGCACATACCCGCGGCGAACAGGATCGGGAGGGACAGGATCGCCCACCATGGCAGTCCCGCAGCCGCCGCGGTGCCGGAGATCACCAGAAGCGCCACCTCGGTCGCCGTGTCGAATCCGAGGCCGAACAGCACCCCGAGCGGGTAGATCTTCCACGACGCGTCGATGCGGTCGGCCATGCGGCCGAACACACGGTTGAGGAGGCCGCGCTTCGCGAGCTCCTCCTCGAACGCGGCTTCGTCGAACTCCCCCGTGCGCATCCTGCGGAACACGCGCACCATCCCGACTGTCACGAGGGTGTTGATGACGGCGATGATCACGAGGAACGAACCGGACACGGTGGGCCCGATGATCCCCGTGATCGTGTGCAGCAGTGACGCATCGTCGGTGACCTGCCCGGCGACCCAGCCCATTCCCGCGGCGAGCAGCACCGCGAGGGCGAACACGACCGATGAGTGCCCGAGCGAGAAGAAGAATCCGACAGCGAGTGGTCGCTTGCCGTCGGCGGCGAGCTTGCGCGTGGTGTTGTCGATTGCCGCGATGTGGTCGGCGTCGAACGCATGCCTCATGCCGAGGGTCAACGCGAGGATGCCGGTGGCCCAGCCGAAGACCGAGCCGCTCCCGCCCGCGCCCTCCCCCGTGATAGCGACATGCATTCCCGTCGCGGCGGCGACCAG
>NZ_LMPK01000033.1:298808-300803 GCF_001423825.1 Microbacterium sp. Leaf351 | reverse complement strand
CCCGCATCCAGCCGATAACTCGGTGCCGAGCCGGAGGCGGGGGCGTCGAGCAGCGACATGGCGGTCCTCCGGAGGGTCAGCGTCGGCGTCGTCGCCGCGTGGGGGCGACGCTACGCCCGCTCCCCCGCGTCCGCCCCCGGGCGGGCCGTGAGAAAGCGCCTCGTCAGGCGGATGCCCCGCCGGCGCCGTGGATCGCCGACCCCGCCTTCACCCGATCCGACGCCGTCGTGATGATGTCGATGAGCAGGTCAAGATCGATGTCGGCAAGGCTCTTGAGGTAGAGGCATCCCTTCCCCGCCCGGTACGCGCCGAGGCGCGCGAGCGCGTCCGCGTGCGCGTCGAGACCGTCGGGCACGTAGACGACGAGCGTCGACGCGCGGGCGGCGAAGCCTGCGGCCGGTGCATCCCCTTCGCGTCCGCTCGCGTAGCGGTAGTGGTAGCTGCCGAACGCGATGATGCTGCTCCCCCAGACCGTGGCGGGCTCCCCCGTCGCGCGGGCGAACCTCTCCAGGAGGAGGCGCGCATCGGCTCGGCGTGTCGCGACGGGGATCGCGGCGATGAGATCGTCGGGACTGAGGGCGCTCATGACGAGAGTCTGGCGCAGGGCGCGTGTGGCCGTCGAGCCAGGGTCGCGCTCACGACGACGGTGAGACCAGCACCCAGGTGCCGGCCTTCGCGACGCGGCCGTCGCCCGACGACGTGCCGGTGAGGCGGCGCTTCACCCATGGCACGACGTGGGCGCGGTAGTACGCCCAGCCGCCGGGGCCGGAGGGGGCCGCGGCATCCGGAAGCGACCACCACTCCCGCGGCGCCTCGAGCCCGACGCTCTCGATGACCCGCGCGGCGACACGGTGATGACCCCGCGCGTTCATGTGCAGGCGGTCGTCGGACCAGTAGTCGGGCCCGGCGAGTTCGCGGTCCGGCCAGTTGTAGGCCCGGATGATGTCCGGGCGGTCCGCGACGATCTCCTCGACCGCGCGCGACAGCTCGTCGCCGCGCCGTTGGATGAGACTCGACATCGGCAGCCTCGCCGACGGGTTCGCCCCCGACAGCAGGATCAGCTGCACGCCCTCCTCGTCGCACCGCCGGATGACGTGGCGGAACGCGTCGACGATCGAGGGGATGCCGGTGCGCGGTCTCAGCATGTCGTTGCCGCCGCCGTTGAACGACAGGTGCGTGGGGCGCAGAGCGAGCGCGGGCTCGAGCTGCTGCTCGACGATCGGCCAGACGAGCTTCCCGCGTATGGCGAGGTTGGCATATTCGATCGGCTCCCCCGCCGCATGCGCCCAGCCGGCGGCCGTGAGGTCCGCCCAGCCGCGCACCGACCCGTCGTCGAGCTCATCGCCCACGCCTTCGGTGAACGAGTCCCCGATCGCCACATATCGCACGGATGCCACGCGCTCACCCTACGCCGCCGCGGAAGGCGCGCGGACTACGCTGGGACGAGTGAACCCCCTCGCCCCCGTCGCCCCGAGCTGGCGGGCGTGGCTCATCTGGGGAGTCGGCGTCGCGGCCTATCTGCTGTCGGTCACCAACCGCACCTCGCTCGCCGCGGTCGGCGTCGACACGGCGGCGCGGTTCCACGCCGACGCGTCGACCCTCGCGATGTTCGCGGTGCTGCAATTGGGCGTCTACGGCGGCATGCAGGTGCCGATCGGCGTGCTGCTCGACCGCTTCGGCGCGCGCCCCATCATCGCGATCGGGATGCTCCTCATGGCCGCCGGGCAGCTGGTGATGGCGTTCTCCCCCAACGTCGGCATCGCAATCGCCGCCCGCATGCTCATCGGCGCCGGCGACGCGGCCATCTTCCCGAGCATCCTGCGCGTGGTCGCCGTATGGTTCCCGGCACAACGAGCCCCCGTGATGATGCAGCTCACCGGCATCGTCGGACAGGCCGGTCAGCTGCTGGCGATCCTCCCCCTCGCGGCGCTGCTGCACGCGACCTCCTGGACGATCGCGTTCTCGAGCCTCGCCTCCCTCTGCGTGCTCTTCGCG
>NZ_LMPK01000033.1:292260-298795 GCF_001423825.1 Microbacterium sp. Leaf351 | reverse complement strand
CCCGAACGGGCACGATCGCGGCGATCACCTCGACGATCGACAACCGTGTCGGCGTCCGGGCAGCGTGGTCGCACCCCGGCACACGTCTCGCGTTCTGGTCCCACTTCACGACCCCGTTCGCAGGAACCGCGTTCGTCATGCTGTGGGGAATCCCGTTCCTGACCTCAGGCGAGGGCCTCAGCACAGCGGGAGCCAGTGGCATCACGACGGTATATGTCGTGATCGGCATGGCGCTCGGGCCGATCATGGGGACACTCTCGGCCCGTCTGCCGATGCGCCGGTCCCACCTGCTCGTGCTGCCGAGCGTGGCCTTTCAGTTCGTGGCATGGATGGCGGTCATCCTGTGGCCGGGGACGGCCCCGGTCTGGCTTCTCGTCGTGCTCGCCATCGCGCTCGCGACCGGCGGACCCGCGTCGATGATCGCGTTCGACCACGCCCGCACGCACAACCCCCAGCACCGGCTCAGCACGGCGACCGGAATCACGAATGTCGGCGGATTCCTCGCCGCGCTGGTGGCCGTGTTCCTCATCGGTCTCGCGCTCGACCTGCAGGGGGCGGGAACTCCCGGCACCTACTCGTTGAACGCGTTCCGTGCCGCGTTCCTCGTACAGGTGCCCCTGTGGGCCCTGGGTGCCACCTTCATCGTGATCGAGCGGCGGCGCACTCGCGTGCACCTCGGTCTCGAGTCGCCCCGCACACCGCGCCGCTGACGCTCACTCACCAGAGAGCAGCTCCCGCACCCGCGGCACGACGACCGTGCCGTAGAGCTCGATCGAACGCAGCATCCGTGCGTGGGACAGCGTGCCGTTCGAGAACTTGAGATCGAATCGGTCGAGGTCGAGCGTGCGTACGGCGTCGGCGATCTTCTGAGCAACGCGCTCCGGTGATCCCGCGTAGATCGCACCCTCTGGCGAGACGTCGTGAGCGAACTGCGCACGGCTGTACGGGGGCCACCCGCGTTCGCGGCCGATCGCGTTGCGGTTGTACTCCATCGCCGGATACAGCTGCTCCCAGGCCTCCTCGTCCGTGTCGGCGATGTGGCCCGGCGAGTGCACACCGACGGGCAGCGCGCCGTGCCCGAACGACGCGGTCGCGCGATGGAACAGATCGACGTAGGGCCGGAAGCGGGCGGGCGACCCGCCGATGATCGCGAGCAGCAGGCCGAATCCATAGCGTGCCGTGCGCACCACCGACTCCGGACTGCCCCCGACGCCGATCCACGTCGGGATGGGGGTCTCCGTCTTGGGGAAGACGTCGGCGTCGGTGAGGGCGGCGCGGGTGCGACCCGACCACGTGACGGGCTGCTCGGCGCGAAGCTGGTGGAACAGGTCGAGCTTCTCCTCGAAGAGCACCTCGTAGTCGTGAAGGTCGTAGCCGAAGAGCGGGAACGACTCGGTGAACGAGCCGCGACCGAGGATGATCTCGGCCCGACCCGACGACACCGCCTGCAGGGTGGCGAACCGCTCGTACAGCCGCACCGGGTCATCGGAAGAGAGCACCGTCACCGCGGTGCCGAGGTGGATCTGCGACGTGCGCGCCGCGGCGGCGGCGAGCACGATCTCAGGGCTCGAGACGGCGAACTCGTGGCGATGGTGCTCCCCCACGCCGAAGAACGCGAGCCCGGTCTCATCCGCCACGACGGCCTGCTCGACGACGTCGCGGATCGTCTGGGCGTCAGTGAGCGTCGCCCCCGTCTCATCGGCCGTCACGTCGCCGAAGGTGTCGAGTCCGAACTCCACCGCAGCGGCTCGGGATGCGTCATCCGTCATGGGTCACCCTTTCATTCAGGGGAATGGAACAGGATGCCGCGGCCCGGCATTCCCGTTCAGGGAACGAGGGCGCTGCGCAGCGTGTCGAGACCGACGCCGCCGATGTCGAGCGCCTTCTTGTGGAACGCCTTGATGTCGAACGCGTCGCCCTGGGCGGCACGGTACGCGTCGCGGATCTGCTCCCAGATGCGTTGTCCGACCTTGTACGACGGCGCCTGGCCCGGCCACCCGAGGTAGCGGTTCACCTCGAACCGGATGAAGGCGTCGGACATGTTGACGTTCTGACGCATGATCTCCAGCGCATAGTCGGCATCCCACGTGCCCGAGCCGTCGAGGCGCGGCTTGCCCAGGTGCACCCCGATGTCGAGCACCACGCGCACCGCGCGCATCCGCTGCCCGTCGAGCATCCCGAGGCGGTCCGCCGGATCCTCGAGGTAGCCGAGCTGCTCCATGAGGCGCTCGGCGTAGAGTGCCCAGCCCTCGGCGTGACCCGACGACCCCGCGATGAGGCGACGCCAGGAGTTCAACTGGGCGCGGTTGTAGACCGACTGCGCGATCTGCAGGTGATGCCCCGGAACGCCCTCGTGATAGACCGTCGTCAGCTCGCGCCACGTGTCGAACTCGGTGACGCCTTCCGGCACAGACCACCACATGCGTCCCGGACGCGAGAAGTCGTCGGTCGGGCCGGTGTAGTAGATCCCGCCCTCTTGGGTGGGGGCGATCATGCACTCGAGGCGACGCACCGGCTCGGGGATGTCGAAGTGACTGCGGCCGAGCTCGGCGACCGCGCGATCGCTCGTCTCCTGCATCCAGCGCTGCAGCTCGGCGGTGCCGTGGAGCTTGCGCGAGGCGTCGGCTTCGAGATGCGCGACCGCCTCGGCCACGGATGCCCCGGGCAGGATCTCGTTCGCGATCGACTCCTGCTCGGCGACCATGCGCGCGAGCTCCTCGACTCCCCACTCGTAGGTCTCATCGAGATCGATCGTCGCCCCGAGGAACCGCCGGGAGTGCAGGGAGTAGAGCTCGCGACCGACGCCGTCGTGCTCGAGCGCGACGGGGGTGAGCTCGGTGCGCAGCACCTGCGCCAGGTCGTCGTAGGCGACGCGGGCCGCACCCGCGGCATCCGTGAGCTCCCGCGCGAGCGAGGCCGGCAGGGCGCCGTCGGAAAGGGTCGCGCCGCCGACGAAGTCCGCGAAGAAGCCGTCCTCCGCCGTGTAGCGGGCGATCTGACCGACGACCTCGTCGACCTGGCGACGGGCGGGCACCACGCCGGTGCGGATGCCTTCGCGCAGCGTCGACACGTAGCCGTTCAGGGCCGCGGGCAGTGCGCGCAGCCGCTCGGCGACCACCGTCCAGTCCTCGACCGAGTCCGTGGGCATGAGGTCGAACGCGTTGCGCAGCTCCTGCGCGGGTGAGGCGATCACGTTGAGGTCCCGCAGATGGGCGCCCGCGTCGTGGAGATCGACCTGCAGCTGCAGCTCGGAGCGGAGGTCGGCGAGGGTGACCGCGTCGATGTCGTCGACCGGCTGGGCATCGGACAGATCGCGCAGCACGGCGGTGATCGCGGCGTGCTTCTCCTGCTCCCCCTCGGGCGACAGGTCGTCGAAGCGGCCGTTGTGCTCGAAGCGTCCGATGTAGGTCGCGGCCATCGGCGACAGCTCGGCGAGCCTGTCGACCCAAGCCTCCGCGATCGCATCGATCCGGGTGGGGGTGCGTTCTGCGTCGGTCATGGCATCGAGCCTAGGCATGCCGCCTCACGCAGGCCAAACCTGTCGTGCAGTTCGCCGCTCTCCTGCGGGCGACCCCCCGCAGCGACACCGCTCCTGCTGTGGCTCACACGTCGCCGATCCGCACGCGGCGGCCGCGGCGTCGATCCGCGCGGCACGCGGGTGCGGGAGCGATCAGTGCGCGGCGCCGTTCCAGTCGCGGCCGTGACCGATCTGCACGTCGAGCGGCACCGACAGGTCGGCGGCATCGCCCATCCGCTCGCGCACGATCCGCTCCGCGGCATCCCACTCCCCCGGCGCGACCTCCACGACGAGTTCGTCGTGGATCTGCAGCAGCACGCGGGAGGCCAGCCCCTCGCTGCGCAGCTCGTCGTGGATGCGGAACAGCGCGAGCTTCATGATGTCGGCCGCACTCCCCTGGATCGGGGCGTTGAGCGCGGCGCGCTCGGCGTTCTCGCGCAGCACGCGGTTCGGGCTCGTGAGGTCGGGGAACGGCCGGCGCCGACCGAAGATCGTCTCGGTGAACCCGTCGATACGGGCCTGCTCGACCGACGAGCGCAGGTAGTCGCGAACCGCACCGAACCGCGCGAAGTATTCGGTCATCAGCTGCTTCGCCTCGGACTGCTCGATGCGCAGCTGCTTGGAGAGTCCGAAGGCGCTCAGCCCGTAGACGAGACCGTACGACATGGCCTTCACCTTCGTGCGCATCGCCGGGGAGACCTCGGCCGGGTCGACGCCGAACACGCGCGCACCCACGAACCGGTGCAGGTCCTCGCCGGACCGGAACGCCTCGATCAGCCCCGGATCGCCCGACAGATGCGCCATGATGCGCATCTCGATCTGCGAGTAGTCGGCTGTCAGCAGTGTCTCGAACCCGGCGCCCACCTCGAAGGCGGCTCGGATGCGGCGGCTCTCCTCGGTGCGCACCGGGATGTTCTGCAGGTTCGGGTCGGTGCTCGACAGGCGGCCGGTCTGGCTGCCCGTCTGCACGTAGGTCGTGTGGATGCGTCCGTCGTCCTGGATCCCCGCATCGAGGGATTCGATGATCTGCCGCAGCTTCGTCGCTTCGCGGTGCTGCAGCAGCAGGTCGAGGAAGGGGTGCGGGTTCGACTCCTGCAGATCGGCGAGCACCGCGGCATCCGTCGAATAGCCCGTCTTGGTCTTGCGGGTCTTCGGCAGCTGCAGGTCGTCGAACAGCACTTCCTGCAGCTGCTTCGGCGACCCGAGGTTCACTTCGCGTCCGATCGCCGCGAAGGCGTCGGCGGCGATCGCGTCGGCACGCGTGGCGAGCTCCGTCGAGAAGGCCGACAGGTGGTCGTGCGACACCGCGACGCCCGCGAGCTCCATGTCGGCGAGGGTGTCGAGAGTGGGCAGCTCGATCTCATCGAGCACGCGCGCGAGAGGAGACGGGATGTCGTCACGGATCGCGGTTCCGACACGCGCGACGAACCAGGCCAGCTGACCGGGGGTCGCTCCCTCCGTCTCGGGCACGAGCTGCGTCGGATCGGCCTCAGGGAGCTTCTCGCCGAGGTAGCGCTCGACCAGGTCGCCGAGCGTCTTGTCGGGGAAGCTGGGGCGGATGAGCCAGCCGGCGAGGGCGGCGTCGAAGACGATGCCGCGAAGATCTGCGCCGGCGCGGCGCAGCGCCTTGAGCTGCGGCTTCGCATCGTGCAGCACCTTCGGTGCGTCGGAGGCGAGCCACGGGCCGATCGCCGTGGCCGCGGCATCCGACCAGCTCAGCTCGATGGCTGCGGTCGCATCCGCGAACCCGAGGCGCGCCGGGGTGCCCTGTTCGACGGTGACGACCACGCCGACGTCCCCGGTGCGACCCGTGAGCCAGGTGGCGGCGTCGGCGGGCGTCGACTCGACGGCGACCGGGGCGACCGTGACCGGGGCGCTCTCGCCCTGGTCGTCGCCCGCATCGATCACCTCGAGCAGGCGCGGCATCAGCGTGCGGAACTCGAGCCGCGCGAAGATGTCGCGCACCTCCTGCAGGTCGGTGGCACCGATCTCGAGATCGGCCGGGGACACCGGGAGCTCGACGTCGCGCAGCAGGCGGTTGAGGGCGCGGTTGCGCTTCACATCGTCGAGATGCTCGCGCAGGTTGCCGCCGACCACGCCGCCGATCTTGTCGGCGTTCTCCAGCAGTGCCTCGAGCGTGCCCCACTGCGTGAGCCACTTCACCGCGGTCTTCTCGCCCACCTTCGGCACGCCCGGCAGGTTGTCGCTGGTCTCCCCCACGAGCGCCGCGATGTCGGGGTACTGCTCGGGACGGACGCCGTAGCGCTCCTCGACCGCGGCCGGGTCGTAGCGCTTCAGCTGCGAGACGCCCTGCACGCTCGGATAGAGGAGGGTGACATCGTCGGTCACCAGCTGGATCGTGTCGCGGTCGCCCGAGCAGACGAGCACCTTGTAGCCGGCCTCCGCGCCGCGGGTAGCCAGCGTCGCGAGGATGTCGTCTGCCTCGATGTCCTCCTTGGTGAGAACGGTCACACCGATGGCCCGCAGGCAGTCCTGCAACAGCGGGATCTGGCCGGCGAACTCGGGCGGCGTCTCCGATCGGTTCGCCTTGTACTCGGCGTACTCGCGGGTGCGGAACGACACGCGCGAGGTGTCGAACGCGACCGCGAGATGCGTAGGCTTCTCGGCCTTCAGCAGGTTGACGAACATCGACAGGAACCCGTAGATGCCGTTGGTGTGCTGGCCGTCCTTCGTCGTGAAGTTGTCGACCGGCAGCGCGTAGAAGGCGCGGAACGCGAGCGAGTGGCCGTCGACGACCAGAAGGGTAGGCTGAGCGGAATCGGTCACCGTGCCAGCCTAACGACGCGCGCCGACACCCGCCGGGTCCGATCGGGCGCCGCGCCGTGACATCCCGAAGGAGTGCGATGAGCCCCGACCTGCCCGCCGGAGCCGACGGACTCGCCTGGGCGCAGTCGCGCGGCATGGGAGCCCTCGCCGAGAAGATGGGGCTCGAGTGGATCGAGTTCGGCCCCGACCGCGCGATCGCCCGCATGCCCGTCGAGGGGAACACGCAGCCGG
>NZ_LMPK01000033.1:279753-292203 GCF_001423825.1 Microbacterium sp. Leaf351 | reverse complement strand
CCCGGTCGGCCACGAGCGGCTACGTCACGGGCGTGTGCACGCCGATCCACCTCGGACGGTCGCTGACCGTGCACGAGATCGCCATCTCGGATGACGCGGGTCGCCGGTGCTCGACGGTGCGCATCACCAACATGGTGCGCGACGCTCCCGGCGTCTGAGGCGGCGCTCAGGCCTTCTTCGGAGCCAGCTGCTCGATGATCGCCTTCGCGACATCCTGCATCGTCAGACGGCGGTCCATCGACGCCTTCTGGATCCACCGGAACGCCTCGGGCTCGCTCAGGCCCATCTTCTCGTTCAGCAGACCCTTCGCGCGGTCGACGAGCTTGCGGGTCTCGAAGCGCTCGACCATGTCGGCGACCTCGGCCTCGAGCGTGATGATCTGCTCGTGGCGGGCGAGGGCGATCTCGATCGCCGGCAGCAGGTCGTTCGGGGTGAACGGCTTCACGACGTAGGCGAGCGCGCCCGCCTCGCTCGCCCGCTCGACGAGCTCCTTCTGGCTGAAGGCGGTGAGGAGCACGACCGGGGCGATGTGGTTCTTGTTGAGCTTCTCGGCGGCGGAGATGCCATCGAGCTGCGGCATCTTCACGTCCATGATCACCAGGTCGGGGCGCAGCTCGGTCGCGAGGGCGACAGCCGTCTCGCCATCGCCGGCCTCGCCGACCACGTCGTACCCGTTGTCGCGCAGGATCTCGACGATGTCGAGTCGGATGAGCGACTCGTCCTCGGCGACGACGACGCGGCGCGGGGCCGCGGGCTGGGCGGGTACGTCTAGATCAGTCACCTTTGAATCCTAAGGTATGGTCAAACCCGATGCGCGGCGCAGGCCGCACGCCGGTGTGGCGGAATGGCAGACGCGACCGACTCAAAATCGGTTGTCCGTGAGGGCATGTGGGTTCGAGTCCCACCACCGGTACCGACGACGAAGAGGGATGTCCCGCGGGACATCCCTCTTCGTCGTACCGGTGCTACTCGGCTTCCGCCTGGTAGATCGGGGCCTTGCCGTGCACGGCGTCGCCGATCTTGTGGATGCGGATGTCGTTGGTGGAGCCGATGATGCCGGGAGGGGATCCCGAGATCACGACGACCTTGTCGCCGACCTTCGCGAGGCCGTGCGAGAGGAAGAAGTCGTCCACCTGGATGAACATGCGGTCGGTGTGCGGCACGTGCTCGACGATGGTCGACTGCACACCCCAGCTGACCGCCATACGACGACGGATCGCCGGGTCGGCGGCGAACGCCATCATGGGGATGCGCGGGCGCAGGCGAGCCATGCGGCGGGCAGTGTCACCGGACTCCGTGAAGATGCACAGCCACTTCGCGTCGACGAACTCGGCGACCTCGAGGGCCGCGAGCGTGATCGCTCCGGGCTGCGTGCGCGGCTTCGTGGTCAGCGGCGCGATGCGCTCGAGACCGTGCTCCTCGGTCGACTCGACGATGCGGGCCATGGTCTCCACGACCACGACCGGGTACGCGCCGACGCTCGTCTCGCCCGAGAGCATGACCGCGTCGGCACCGTCGAGCACCGCGTTGGCGACGTCGCTGGTCTCGGCGCGGGTCGGCACCGGGTTCTGGATCATCGACTCGAGCATCTGCGTCGCGACGATGACCGGCTTCGCCATGCGGCGGCAGAGCTCGACCGCGCGCTTCTGCACGATCGGCACCGCCTCGAGCGGCAGCTCGACGCCGAGGTCGCCACGGGCGACCATGATGCCGTCGAACGCGTCGATGATCTCCTCGAGGTTGTCGACGGCCTGGGGCTTCTCGATCTTCGCGATGACCGGGATGTGGCGCCCCTCCTCCGCCATGATCACGTGCACGCGCTGCACGTCCTTCGCAGAGCGCACGAACGACAGGGCGATGATGTCCGCGCCGATGCGCAGCGCCCAGCGGAGGTCCGCCTCGTCCTTCTCGCTCAGCGCCGGCACGTTCACGGCGACGCCGGGCAGGTTGATGCCCTTGTTGTTCGAGACGGGACCGCCGACGATCACCTCGGTCGTGACGGTGACGCCGTCGGTCTCGAGGACCTTCACGCGCACCTTGCCGTCGTCGATGAGGAGGAAGTCGCCGGCCTTGACGTCCTGCGGCAGGCCCTTGAAGGTCGTCGAGACGATCTCCTTGGTGCCGGGGATGTCCTCGACCGTGATCTTGAAGATGTCGCCGGGGGCGAGATCGTGAGGTCCGTCGGCGAACTTGCCGAGGCGGATCTTGGGACCTTGGAGGTCCACGAGCACCGCGACCGGGCGCTCAGCGTCGTCGGCTGCCCGGCGCACGTTCGCGAAGTTCGCGTCGTGCACGGAGTAGTCGCCATGGGAAAGGTTCAGGCGCGCGACATCCACACCTGCGTCGATGATCGCGCGGACCATCTCGTAGGTGGAGGTTGCCGGGCCGAGGGTTGCGACGATTTTCGCGCGTCTCATCCTGTGTTCGGCTCCAGTGTGTGGCTGTGGGGTTGGATTCGAGCCTACGCGGGCTGGAGGCCGATCGCGACATCGCTGGCACGAACCGGTGACGGCAGCGAGGTCTCGCCCATGAGGTAACGGTCGACGGATGCCGCGGCGGCCCGTCCTTCGGCGATCGCCCAGACGATCAGCGACTGGCCGCGACCGGCGTCGCCGGCGACGAAGACGCCCGACACGGTGGTCTCGTAGTCGTCGGCGCGCTCGACGTTGCCGCGGTCGGTGAACCGCGTGTTGAGCTGGTCCTCGAGCAGAGCGCGCTCCGGGCCGGTGAAGCCCATCGCGATGAGCACGAGGTCGGCCGGGATCTCCCGCTCGGTACCGCTCTTGGGCACGCGACGGCCGTCGACGTACTCGGTCTCGGCGACGCGGAGGGCCCGCACCTCGCCCGCCTCGTTCGCGAGGAACTCGACGGTCGATGCCAGGAACATCCGCTCGCCGCCCTCCTCGTGCGCCGAGGAGACCTCGAACACGGTGGGAGTCATCGGCCACGGCTGGTGCGCGGGGCGCTCGGTCGGAGGCTGCGTGCCGATGGCGAGGTTGGTCACGCTGAGCGCGCCCTGGCGGTGGGCGGTGCCGATGCAGTCGGCGCCGGTGTCACCGCCTCCGATCACGATGACGTGCTTGCCCTCGGCGGAGATCTGGTGGGGAACCTGGTCGCCCGCGACCGCCTTGTTGGACTCGACGAGGTACTCCATGGCGAAGTGCACCCCGTCGAGGTCGCGGCCCGGGATGGCGAGGTCGCGCGGGATCGTCGACCCGGTCGCGATCACGACCGCGTCGTAGCGCGAACGCAGGTCGGACCAGGAGATGTCGGTGCCGATGGTCACGCCCGCGCGGAAGCGGGTGCCCTCGTCCTGCATCTGACGCAGCCGGGCCTCGAGGTGGCGCTTCTCCATCTTGAAGTCGGGGATGCCGTAGCGCAGCAGACCGCCGATGCGGTCGTCGCGCTCGAAGACCGCGACCGTGTGACCCGCACGGGTGAGCTGCTGGGCGGCGGCAAGACCGGCGGGGCCGGACCCCACCACGGCGACCGTCTTGCCCGTGAGGCGTGCCGGCGGCTTGGAGTCGACCCATCCGTTCGCGAAGGCCTGGTCGATGATCGACACCTCGACCTGCTTGATCGTGACGGCCGGCTGGTTGATGCCGAGCACGCACGCGCTCTCGCAGGGGGCCGGGCACAGGCGACCGGTGAACTCCGGGAAGTTGTTGGTCGCATGCAGACGATCGATGGCCGCGCGGCCCTCGCCGCGCCAGGTGAGGTCGTTCCACTCCGGGATGAGGTTACCCAAGGGGCATCCGGTGTGACAGAACGGCACGCCGCAGTCCATGCAGCGGCCCGCCTGACGACGCAGCACCGCGGAGTCGCCCGGTTCGTACACCTCGCGCCAGTCGAGGATGCGCACGGGAACCGGTCGACGCGACGGGGTCTCGCGCTGGGTCGTCTTCAGAAAGCCCTTCGGGTCAGCCACCCGTCACCTCCAGGATGCGGTTCCACACGACGTCGCCGTCGGGGTCGAGGCCCTGCGCGAGCGCCTCCTGGCGCGTCTGCAGCACCGCTGCGTAGTCGCGCGGAACGACCCGCACGAAGTTGCCGATCTCCTCGTCGAAGCGCTCGAGGAGGCTCGCGGCGAGCACGGACTCGGTCTCGGCGACGTGGCGCTCGAGCAGGTCCTTGAGGATCTCCGCGTCGCCCGAGCCGAGCTCGTCGAGCACGAGCTCGCCGGCGGCCAGCGCCTCGCGGTTCACGAGGGCGGAGTCGAGCCTGTACACGTAGGCCGTGCCGCCCGACATGCCCGCACCGAGGTTGCGTCCGGTCTCACCGAGGATGACCGCGAGCCCGCCCGTCATGTACTCGAGCGCGTGGTCGCCCACGCCCTCCACGACGGCGGTCGCGCCGGAGTTGCGCACCAGGAACCGCTCCCCCACGGTGCCGCGCAGGAACAGCGTTCCCTGCGTTGCGCCGTAGCCGATGACGTTGCCGGCGATCACGTTCTTCGAGGCGGGGAATGTCGCGCCGCGCGGCGGTCGCACGACGATCTGTCCGCCCGACAGACCCTTGCCGACGTAGTCGTTCGAGTCGCCCTCGAGGGTGAGGGTGATGCCGGCCGGCATGAACGCGCCGAACGACTGCCCGGCGGAGCCGTGCAGATTCACGACGATCGAGTCGGTCGGCAGACCGTTCTCGCCGTGCGCGAGCGTGACGTGGTGGCCGAGCATCGTGCCGACAGCGCGCGCGGTGTTGCGCACGGGCAGGTCGATCTCGAGGTGGCCGCCGTGTGCGATGACGTCCTGCGCGCGCTCGATGAGCTGCACGTCGAAGTGGTCGTCGAGCTCGTGCTTCTGGGCGCGCTGGTTGCGCCGCGGCTCGTCGTCGGCGAAGTCGGGACCCTGGAGCACGGGGGCGAGGTTCAGACCATCCGCCTTCCAGTGCTCGATCGCGCCGTTCAGGTCGAGCGCGTCGACACGGCCCACGGCCTCGTCGAGCGTGCGGAACCCGAGCTCGGCGAGGATCTCGCGCACCTCCTGGGCGATGAACTCCATGAAGTTGACGACGAACTCGGGCTTGCCCGAGAAGCGCTCTCGCAGCACCGGGTTCTGCGTCGCCACGCCCACCGGGCAGGTGTCGAGATGACACACGCGCATCATGATGCAGCCGCTGACGACGAGGGGCGCGGTCGCGAAACCGAACTCCTCGGCACCGAGCAGCGCGCCGATGACGACGTCGCGCCCGGTCTTGAGCTGGCCGTCGACCTGCACCACCACGCGGTCGCGCATGCCGTTCAGCATGAGCGTCTGCTGGGTCTCGGCGAGGCCCAGCTCCCACGGGGTGCCGGCGTGCTTGAGCGAGTTGAGGGGGCTCGCGCCGGTGCCGCCGTCGTGACCCGAGACGAGGATGACGTCGGCGAGGGCCTTCGCGGTGCCGGCGGCGACCGCCCCGATGCCGGACTGGCTCACGAGCTTCACGTGCACCCGGGCGCGCGGGTTCGCGCGCTTGAGGTCGAAGATCAGCTGCTTGAGGTCCTCGATCGAGTAGATGTCGTGGTGCGGCGGCGGCGAGATGAGGCCGACGCCGGGGGTGCCGCCGCGGGTGCGGGCGATCCACGGGTACACCTTGCCGGGAGGCAGCTGACCGCCCTCGCCGGGCTTCGCGCCCTGGGCGAGCTTGATCTGGATGTCGTCGGCCTCGGTCAGGTACAGGCTCGTCACGCCGAAGCGGCCCGACGCGACCTGCTTGATCGAGCTGCGACGCTCCGGGTCGAGCAGGCGGTCGACGTCTTCGCCGCCCTCGCCCGTGTTGGACTTCGCGCCGAGGCGGTTCATCGCGATCGCGAGCGTCTCGTGCGCCTCCTTCGAGATGGAGCCGTAGCTCATCGCGCCGGTGGAGAATCGCTTCACGATGGCGGAGACGGGCTCCACCTCATCGATCGGCACGCGCGGACGCTGGTTCTTCTTGAACCCGAACAGGCCGCGGAGGGTCTTCAGCTCGGCCGCCTGGTCGTCGACGAGCTTGGTGTACTCGCGGAAGATGTCGTACCGGCGCTCGCGCGTCGCGTGCTGCAGACGGAAGATCGTCTGCGGGTTGAACAGGTGCGGCGAGCCGTCGCGGCGCCACTGGTACTCGCCGCCGGTCCACAGCCGCTCGTGGGTGCGGGCGGCCTCGTCCTCGGGGTAGGCGAACGCGTGGCGTGCGGCGTTCTCGGCCGCGATCACGTCGAGGCCGATGCCGCCGAGCTTGGACTCGGTGCCGGTGAAGTAGGCGTCGATGAGCTCGCTCGACAGCCCCACGGCCTCGAACGCCTGCGCGCCCGCGTAGGACGACACGGTCGAGATGCCCATCTTCGACATGATCTTCAGCACGCCCTTGCCGAGCGCGTAGATCAGGTTGCGGACGGCCTTCTCGGGCGTGATGTTGGTGATGAAGCCGGCGCGTACGAGGTACTCGACGGTCTCCATCGCGAGGTAGGGGTTCACGGCGGATGCCCCATAGCCGATGAGGGTGGCGACGTGGTGCACCTCGCGCACATCTCCGGCCTCGACGACGAGCCCGACCTTCATGCGGGTCTCGTTGCGGATGAGGTGGTGATGCACGGCGGCGAGCGAGAGCAGCGAGGGGATCGGTGCGAGGTCCTTGTTGGAGTCACGGTCGCTGAGCACGATGAACTCGGCGCCGTCCTCGATGGCCTGGTCGACCTCGCTGCACATCTGCTCGAGGCGCTTCTTCATGCCCTTCGCGCCCGCCTCGACCCGGTAGAGGCCGCGGATGGTCACCGAGGTGCGGCCCGGGAGGGCCGTGTCGATGTGCTGGATCTTCGCGAGCTCGTCGTTGTCGATGACGGGGAAGTCGAGCGTGACCGTGCGCGTGTGCTCCGGACCCCAGGCCAGCAGGTTCGGCTCCGGGCCGAGACCGAGTGCGAGGGAGGTGACGATCTCCTCCCGCAGCGAGTCGAGCGGCGGGTTCGTGACCTGGGCGAACTGCTGGGTGAAGTAGTCGAACAGCAGGCGCGGACGCTCGCTGAGCACCGCGACCGGGGTGTCGCTTCCCATCGCGCCGAGGGGCTCGGCGCCGTTCTGTCCCATCGGGGTCAGGAGGATGCGCACCTCCTCCTCGGTGTACCCGAACGTGCGCTGGCGGCGCGTGATCGAGGCGATCGGATGCACGATGTGCTCGCGCTCGGGAAGGTCGGCGAGACGCACCCGACCCGCGTCCAGCCATTCCTGCCACGGGTGCAGGGTGGAGAGCTGCTGCTTGATCTCGTCGTCCTCGATGATGCGGCGCTCGGCCGTGTCGACGAGGAACATGCGCCCCGGGCGCAGACGGCCGCGGCGCTTGATGCGCTCGGGCTCGAAGTCGAGCACGCCGGTCTCGGAGCCGATGACGACGAGGCCGTCGGTCGTCTCCGTCCAGCGACCCGGGCGCAGGCCGTTACGGTCGAGGGTCGCGCCGACGAGCGTGCCGTCGGTGAAGATGAGCGCGGCGGGGCCGTCCCACGGCTCCATCTGCATGGAGTGGTAGTCGTAGAACGCCCGCAGTTGCGGGTCGATGTCGGCCTGCTTCTCGTACGCCTCCGGCACCATCATCATGATCGCGTGCGGGAGGCTGCGTCCCGTGAGCGTGAGCAGCTCGAGCACCTCGTCGAACGAGGCCGAGTCGCTGGCGCCGTCGGTGCAGATGGGCAGCAGCGGGCGGATGTCTCCGACCAGCGCCGACTCGAGCTGCGACTGACGCGCCCGCATCCAGTTGCGGTTGCCGCTGACCGTGTTGATCTCGCCGTTGTGCGCGAGCATGCGCAGCGGCTGCGCGAGCGGCCACGACGGGAACGTGTTTGTCGAGTACCGGGAGTGCACGACGGCGAGCTCCGAGGTGAACCGCTCGTCCTGCAGGTCGGGGTAGAACGGCTCGAGCTGCAGGGTCGTGACCATGCCCTTGTAGCCGAGGGTGCGGCTGGAGAGCGACACGAAGTAGGCGCCGTGCTCGCGGCGCGCCCGCTTGCGCAGCCGGTAGACGCGGCGGTCGAGCGCGATGCCCGACAGCGCCGACGCGTCGCCGACCGCGGGACGTGAGACGAAGATCTGCTCGAACGCGGGACGAGCCTCGAACGCGAGCTTGCCGAGGTGGGCGTCGTCGGTCGGCACCTCGCGCCAGCCGAGCACGATGAGGTTCTCGGATGCCGCGACCTGCTCGATCCCGTCCTTGACCCGCTGGCGCTCCGCCGCGTCGAGCGGCAGGAAGGCGAGCCCGGCGGCGTACTCGCCGACCGGGGGCAACTCGAAGCCGACGACCGCGCGCAGGAAGGCATCGGGCATCTGGGTGAGGATGCCGGCGCCGTCGCCCGTGCCCGCGTCGGAGCCGATCGCGCCGCGGTGCTCGAGGTTGCGCAGGGCGGTGAGCGCCAGGCTGACGATGTCGTGGCCGGGCGTGCCGCGAAGGGTCGCGACCATCGCCAGGCCGCAGGCGTCCTTCTCGAACGCGGGGTTGTACATCCCCTGGGCGGCCGGGAACGTCCCGCCGGGGATGCTGTGACGGAGGCTGGGGGCCATGCGTACCGTCCTCACTTGGTGCTGTGCTGGGACGACGTCGGCCCGAAGGAGTTACTGTGCGGCAGCGGAGCTTGTGGCGGTGCCCTGACCGAGTGCGTCCGCGGGCGGCTCGCTCACGTCGACGTACTGGTCGGTATCCAGCGATTGTACAGGCGATGAACCGGGTGCTCCGCGTCCGGGCCGATAGGGCGACGGCTCGAGGCCGAGGTGGCGCGTCGTCTGCACGATGTAGATCACGAGGCCGGCGATGACCCCGAGGATCGCCGCCCAGACGTTGACGCGGAGCCCGAGGTAGATCTCGCTCGGGTCGATGCGGATGCTCTCCCAGACGATGCGGCCGGCGGAGTACCAGATCAGGTAGATCGCGAACAGACGACCCCACTGGAGGCGGAACCGGCGGGCGATGACGAGCAGCACGATCGCGCCGAGCGTGTTCCAGATGACCTCGTAGAGGAAGGTCGGCTGGAACAGCGTGCCTGCGGGCAGGCCCTGCGGGATCGCCGGGTTCGACGAGTCGATCTCGAGGCCCCACGGGGCGTCGGTGGGGAGGCCGAAGAGCTCCTGGTTGAAGTAGTTGCCGAAACGGCCGATGGCCTGGGCGAGGATCAGGCCCGGTGCGAGGGCGTCGGCGAAGGTCCAGAAGCGGATGCCCGTCCAGCGGCATCCGATGATCGCTCCGATCGCCCCGCCGATGAGCGCGCCGTAGATGGCGATTCCGCCCTCCCAGATGTAGAACACCGAGAGCACGTCCTTGCCCGCGCCGAAGTAGTCGGCCGGGTGGGTGAGCACGTGGTACGCGCGGGCCCCGATGATCGCCAGCGGCACCGCGAACAGGGCGATGTCGATGACGACCCAGCGCTCCGCTCCGCGCTTGGTGAGGAAGTGGTTCGTCATCAGCACCGCGACCACGATCCCCGCGATGATGCACAGCGCGTAGAAGTAGATGCGCACGGGACCGAGCTGGAAGTAGCTGATCGACGGGCTCGGGATGCTGGCGAACACGCTGGTCAGCGCGCTCGTGGGGGCGAACGTCATGGTGCGAGTCTACGGGCGCGGACGAGCCGTGCCGGACGCGAGCGCCCCCGCCACCCGGCGCAGTCCGTCGACCCCGCCGTCGCGCAGCGCGCGCACGAGCGCGGTGCCCACGATCGCGCCGTCGGCGTAGCCGACCACACCCGCGACCTGCTCGGGCGTGGAGATGCCGATGCCCACGCACGCGTGCGCCGCGCCGTGCGCGCGGAGACGCTCGGTGAGGCGGCGGGCCGCGGCATCCAGCTCTGCCCGCTCCCCCGTGATGCCCATCGTCGAGACCGTGTACACGAAGCCGGTCGAGGCCTTCACGACCAGGTCGAGGCGCTCGTCGGTGGAGGTGGGCGCCGCGAGGAACACGCGGTCGAGGCCGGTGCGCTCGCTGGCGGCGATCCACTCCGCGGCCGACTCGGGCGTGACGTCGGGGGTGATGAGACCTGCGCCGCCGGCGGCGAGGAGGTCGTCCGCGTACCGGTCGACGCCGTACTGCAGCACCGGGTTCCAGTAGGTCATCACCAGCACCGGGACATCCACGCGGCGGGTGATCTCCGCGATCGCCGGGAACAGGTCGCGCAGCCGGAAGCCGTTCGCGAGCGCCTGCTGGGTCGCCTGCTGGATGACCTCGCCGTCCATGACCGGGTCGGAGTACGGCGGACCGAGCTCGAGGATGTCGGCCCCCGCCTCGGCGAGGGCGACGGCCGCCTCGATGCTCGTGGCCGTGTCGGGGAACCCGACGGGCAGGTAGCCGACGAACGCACCACGCCCCTCGGCGTGGGCCTTCTCGATCGCGGCGGCGACGCGGCTCATGCGCCGGCCTCCTCGTCGTAGAGGCCGAAGTAGCGGGCGGCGGTGTCCATGTCCTTGTCGCCGCGGCCCGACAGGCTCACGGCGAGCACGGCGTCGGGGCCGAGCTCGCGGCCGACGCGGATCGCGCCGGCCAGGGCGTGCGCCGACTCGATGGCCGGGATGATGCCCTCGGTGCGGCTGAGGAGCCTCAGCGCCTGCATCGCCTCGTCGTCGGTCGCGGGGATGTACTGCGCACGACCGATCGCGGCGAGCCACGCGTGCTCGGGACCGACGCCCGGGTAGTCGAGGCCGGCGGAGATCGAGTGGGATTCGATGGTCTGGCCGTCCTCGTCCTGCAGGACGTAGGTCTTCGCGCCGTGCAGGACGCCCGGACGTCCCCGTTCGATGGATGCCGCGTGCCGCTCCGTGTCGACGCCGTCACCGGCCGCCTCGACGCCGTAGAGGGCGACGCCCTCGTCGTCGAGGAACGCATCGAACATGCCGATCGCGTTCGACCCGCCGCCGACGCACGCCAGCACGGCATCGGGGAGGCGCCCGATCTCGTCGAGGAGCTGCGCGCGCGCCTCTTCGGAGATGACCTTCTGGAAGTCGCGCACCATGGCCGGGAACGGGTGGGGACCCGCCGCCGTGCCGAAGATGTAGTTCGTCGTCTCGACGCTCGCGACCCAGTCGCGGTACGCCTCGTTGATGGCGTCCTTCAGGGTGCGGCTGCCGGTCGTGACCGGCACGACCTCGGCACCGAGAAGACGCATGCGGGCGACGTTCAGCGCCTGGCGCTCGGTGTCGACCTCGCCCATGTAGATCGTGCAGTCGAAGCCGAAGAGGGCGGCCGCGGTGGCTGTCGCCACGCCGTGCTGGCCGGCGCCCGTCTCGGCGATCACCCGCGTCTTGCCGAGCCGCTTCGTGAGCAGCGCCTGCCCGATGACGTTGTTGATCTTGTGGGAGCCGGTGTGGTTGAGGTCCTCGCGCTTGAGGAAGATGCGCGCGCCGCCCGCGTGCGCGGCGAAGCGCGGCACCTCGGTGATCGGCGAGGGCCGGCCGGCGTACGAGCGCAGGAGTTCGGCGAACTCGGCATGGAACGCGGGGTCGACCTTCGCCGACTCGTAGCAGGCGGTGAGCTCGTCGATCGCGGCGATGAGCGACTCCGGCATGAACCGGCCGCCGAACTCGCCGAAGAACGGCCCCTGGGCGTCGCGCAGCGCGCTCATACGGTCTCTCCTCGGAACGCGCGGAGGGTGGCGACGGGGTCGCCGGTGACGAGCGCCTCGCCGACCAGCACGGCATCGGCTCCGGCCGCGCGGTAGTGGGCGACATCCGCCGGCGTCAGCACGGCAGACTCCGCCACCTTGATCGCCCCGACCGGGAAGCGGTCGACGAGGCTTCCGAACAGGTCGCGGTCGAGGTCGAAGGTGGTGAGGTCGCGGGCGTTCACGCCCACGAGCCGCGCACCGATCTCGCCGGCCGCGTCGAGCTCGCTCGCCGAATGGGCCTCGACGAGCGGAGTCATGCCGAGCTCGGTGACGAGCGCGTGCAGCCGCGTGAGGGTCGGCAGGTCGAGGGCGGCGACGATCAGCAGCACGAGGTCGGCGCCGGCGGCGCGGGCCTCGAGCACCTGGTACTCGGTGGCGATGAAGTCCTTTCGGAGAACCGGCAGGGTCACCGCCTGCTTCACGGCGCGCAGGTCCTCGAGCGACCCCTTGAAGCGACGCTGCTCGGTGAGCACCGAGATCGCGCTCGCGCCGCCGGTCTCGTAGAGAACCGCCTGGTGCGCCGGATCGGGGATGGCCGCCAGGTCGCCGCGCGACGGGCTCGCGCGCTTGACCTCGGCGATGATCTTCACCCGGTCGGACGGCGCGAGGAAGGCGAGGGCGTCACGGGCTGCGGGCGCGGCGAGAGCCGAGCGCTCGACCTCGTGCAGCGGGCTGCGGGCGGCGCGCGCCTCACTGTCGGCGACGGAGCCGGCGGTCAGCTCCTCGAGCAGGTTCAATGCTGCTTGGGGACGTACTTCGGCCCGTTGGCGCCCCAACCGAGGCGCGACAGCACGAGACCGACGAGAGCGCCCACGACGACGAGCACCACGGAGGCCCAGACGAGCCAGACCACCTCGAGGTAGAAC
>NZ_LMPK01000033.1:269700-279706 GCF_001423825.1 Microbacterium sp. Leaf351 | reverse complement strand
CCAATCGAGTCGGTCATGATCCTCCTTCGGGAGCGTGCGAACGCCCGTCCAGTCTAGTGGTCTCGTCTTCGTCCTCCGGTGCGGCGCGGCCCGCGTCGGTCGGGTCGTCGCCGCGCGAGAGGGAGTCCCACGAGTCGACCGCGTCGAGTGGCCCGGTGGCCGCGACGACCGCGGTGGATGTCTCGTACCGCCGACCACCCGTGCGCCACCGGTGGGCGGTGGCGAGGGTGAACGCGCCGCTGACGGCGAGCAGCACCCAGCCGAACAGCGCGCCCCACGCCCAGCCTGAGACCACGGCATGGTCGATGAGCGCGGCGATCGCGGCCGACCCGGCGATGCCGGTGGCCTTGGTGATGGGCGCGGCGACCGCGGCCACCGGCGGACCCGTCACGACCTGCAGCGTCAGGATGAACAGCCACACGGCGCCCGCGAGGGCGAGGGCGCCGAAGACATACCGCAGGATGCGCCAGACGATCGACAGCGCGAGGCCGAGTGCGAGCGCGGCGAGGCTGAGCGGCGCGAGCACCGGCACGGCATCGTTTCCGGCGACCGCGATATCGGGAGCAGAGCCGGCCGTGAGGATGACGTCGACCCACGTCTGCGTCGAGGAGATGATGCCGATCGCCCCGGCGACGAGCGCGGCGAGCACGGCGATCAGACGCGCACGGGCGATCACGGGCGCTCCTCCCCCGCCACGCCGTCGACCGCGTCGAGGTCGGCGGTGTCGAAGCAGCTGCGCAGGCCCGTGTGGCACGCGGGCCCCACCTGGTCGACCTCGATCAGCAGTGCGTCGCCGTCGCAGTCGAGGTGTGCCGACTTCACGAGCTGGATGTGGCCCGACGTGTCACCCTTACGCCAGTACTCCTGGCGGGACCGCGACCAGTAGGTGACGCGACCGGTGGTCAACGTGCGACGGAGCGCCTCGGCATCCATCCACCCCAGCATGAGCACCTCGTGGGTGTCCCACTGCTGCACGATCGCGGGGGCGAGACCGTCGGCGTTGAACGCGACGGCGGCGATGCGCTCGTCGAGCGAGCCCGTCATCGGCGTACCTCCACTCCGTCGGCGACGAGGGCGGATTTCACATCGCCCACCGTCAGCTGGCCCGAGTGGAACACGCTCGCCGCCAGCACCGCATCGGCGCCCGCGCGCACAGCGGGGGCGAAGTCGGCCGCACGGCCGGCGCCGCCCGAGGCGATCACGGGCACGCTCGAGATCTCGCGCATGAGGGCGACGAGCTCGAGGTCGAAGCCGTCCTTCGTGCCGTCGGCGTCGATGGAGTTCACCAGCAGCTCGCCGGCGCCGCGCTCGATGGCCTCCTGCGCCCAGGCGAGGGCGTCGAGGGATGTCTCGGTGCGTCCGCCGTGGGTGGTGACGACGAATCCGCTGGGCGTCGCCGCCGAGCGCTTCACGTCGAGGGAGAGCACGAGCACCTGAGCGCCGAAGCGATCGGCGATCTCACCGAGCAGCTCGGGGCGTGCGATGGCGGCTGAGTTGACGCCCACTTTGTCGGCGCCGCAGGCGAGCAGGCGCGCCACGTCGTCGGTCGCCCGCACGCCGCCGCCCACGGTCAACGGGATGAAGACCTCCTCGGCCGTGCGCTGCACGACCTCGTAGGTGGTCGCCCGCTCGTCGACGGTCGCGGTGACGTCGAGGAAGGTGATCTCGTCGGCCCCCTGCGCGAAGTAGAGCCGGGCGAGCTCGACCGGGTCGCCCATGTCGCGGAGGTTCTCGAAGTTCACGCCCTTCACGACGCGGCCGGCCGCGACATCCAGGCACGGGATCACCCGCGTGACGACGCTCATCAGAGCCTCGCGGCGGCGATCTCGGTGACGAGGATGGCTCGGGCGCCGAGCGCGTAGAGGTCGTCCATGACGCGGTTGACGCCCTTGCGGGGGCTCATCACCCGCACGGCGACCCACTCGGGGTCGCGCAGCGGCGACACGGTCGGCGACTCGATGCCGGGGGCGACGGCGACGGCCTGGTCGAGCAGCACCAGCGGCAGGTCGTAGTCGACCATCACGTACTGGCGCGCCACGAGCACGCCGCGCAGGCGTCGCAGCAGGGTGTCGAGACCGTCGGGCTCGGTGCTGCCGCTGATGAGCACGGCCTCGGACTGCAGCAGCACGGGACCGAAGATCTCGAGGCCCGCCTGGCGCAGCGTGGTGCCCGTCGACACGACGTCGGCGACCGCATCGGCCACACCGAGCTGCACGGCCGACTCGACCGCGCCATCGAGGGGAACGAGGTCGACGGCGACGCCCTGCTCGTCGAGGTAGCCGTCGACGAGGCCGGGGTAGGCCGTGGCGACGCGCAGCCCGTGCAGGTCGCTCAGCTCGCGGAAGCGGCCGGGAGGGCCCGCGAACCGGAACGTCGAATCGGCGAAGCCGAGCGTCTCGATCTCGCGTGCACCGGGCATGCGGGCGTCCAGCAGCAGGTCGCGGCCGGTGATGCCGACATCGAGCGCGCCCGAGCCGACGTAGGTCGCGATGTCGCGAGGGCGGAGGTAGAAGAACTCGACGTCGTTGGCGGCGTCGAGCACGTAGAGGTCTTTGGGATCGCGTCGGCCGGTGTACCCGGCCTCCTGCAGCATCTCGGCTGCGGTCTCGGCGAGCGAGCCCTTGTTGGGCACGGCGATTCTGAGCATGGTCTTCTCTGCGGTCGTGTGATGAGCGGATGCCTCGTGCCGGCGGGGCCGGCGCGGGTCACAGATGTCGGTAGACGTCCTGCAGGGTCAGACCCTTCGCGAGCATCAGCACCTGGAGGTGGTAGAGCAGCTGGGAGATCTCCTCCGCCGCCTCGGCGTCGGACTGGAACTCCGCGGCCATCCACACCTCGGCGGCCTCTTCGACGATCTTCTTGCCGATCGCGTGCACACCCGCATCGAGCTCGGCGACCGTGCCGGAACCGGCGGGACGCTCCTGGGCTTTGACGGTGAGCTCAGCGAACAGCTCGTCGAACGACTTCACCCTGCAAGGGTAGCGAACCGCGCGGCCCCCTCGGGCCCAGGCCCGCCTCAGTGCGCGTGGGCGTGACGGGCGGCGCCGCTGCGCAGCGCCTCGATCGCGCGGGCCGGGTCGTCGGCGCCGAACACCGCGGAGCCGGCGACGAAGGTGTCGGCGCCCGCCTCGGCGGCCTGGGCGATCGTCGACTCGCCGATGCCGCCGTCGACCTGCAGCCACACCGACGATCCTCGGCGACGCGCCTCGGCGGCCAGCGCCGACAGCTTCGGCATCGTGGAAGTCATGAACGACTGTCCGCCGAAGCCCGGCTCGACGGTCATCACCAGAATCTGGTCGAACTCGTCGAGCACGTCGTACAGGCCCTCGCCGGGGGTTCCGGGCTTGATGGCGACGCCGGCGCGCGCGCCGATGCCGCGCAGGGTGCGGGCCAGGGCGATCGGATCGGTCGCGGCCTCGAGATGGAAGGTGACGGATGCCGCGCCGAGCTCGGCGTAACCGGGGGCCCAGCGGTCGGCGTCGTCGATCATCAGGTGCACATCGAGCGGCACCGGGCTCGTCTCCTGGATGCGCTGCACCATCTGCGGCCCGAACGTGAGGTTCGGCACGAAGTGGTTGTCCATGACGTCGACGTGCACGAAGTCTGCGGTCGCGATGCGGTCGAGGTCCGCCTGCATGTTCACGAAGTCGGCGGAGAGGATGGAGGGATTGATGCGGATGTCGCTCACTCCCCCATTATCCCGGGCCGGACCTCGCCACCCGGGACGTCAGCGACGTCGGAGCAGCGCGAGGAACATCCCGTCGGTGCCGTGGCGGTGGGGCCAGAGCTGGGCGTGTCCGTCGTCGGACGCCGGCTCGGGGAGATCGAGCGGGCGCCGGGCGACCCGCTGCAGCACCTCGCGGGCGTCGACCGGCTCGAGGGCGTCGCCCCACTCGCGGCGCACGTCGGCCACGACGCCCTGCGTCTCGGCGAGATGCGGGGAGCAGGTGACGTACGCGACCACGCCGCCCGGGGCCAGCGCGCCCACAGCCGAGGACAGCAGCTCCCGCTGCAGCGGGGTGAGGTCCGCGACATCCGATGACTGCTTGCGCCACCGCGCCTCGGGACGCCGGCGCAGCGCGCCGAGACCCGTGCACGGCGCGTCGACGAGGATGCGGTCGTACGCACCCGCGGCGCTCGCCGCCCGCTCGCGCCCGTCGAGCTCGGAGACGTCGACCGGGAGCGGCACGGCGGCCACCGAACGGCGCACCAGTCCCGCGCGGGCCGGAACCGGCTCGTTCGCATCGAGGACGGCTCCGTGCGCGAGGGCCTCGGCCGCGAGCAGTGCGGTCTTGCCGCCCGGCCCCGCGCACAGGTCGAGCCACCGCTCCCCCGCGCGCACGGGGGCGTGGCGGCTGAGCGCCAGGGCGACGAGCTGGGATCCCTCGTCCTGTACGCGCACCCGGCCGCCCGCCGCGGTGATGACGGGCTCCGGGTCGCCGCCGGCGAGTCGGAAGCCGACGGGCGAGTACGGGGTGCGGGCGCTGTCCGCGTCAGGATCGACGAGCCCCGGGAGCGCCGCCATCGTGACGCCCGGTGCCGCGTTGTCGGCGGTCAGCAGCGCTTCGAGCTCGTCGGCGCGGCCCTCGGCGGCGAGGGCGCGACGGAAGGCGCGGACCACCCAGACCGGGTGCGAGAACCGCAGCGCGAGGCGCTCGTCGTCGGAGCGCGCCTCGTCGGCGATGCGGGAGAACCAGTCGCCGGGGTTGTCGCGGGAGATCCGGCGCAGCACCGCGTTCGCGAAGCCGGTCACGGCGGGGCCGATCTCGCGCCGCACCAGATCGACGGTGTCGTGCACGGCGGCATGCGACGCGATGCGCGTCGCGAGGATCTGGTGGGCGCCGAGCCGCAGCGCGTCGAGCACGGGCGGGTCGATCAGCGCGATGTCGCGGCCCGCGGCGAGCGAGATGACCGCGTCATAGGTGCCTTCGCGGCGCAGGGTGCCGTAGGTGAGCTCGGTCGCGAGCGCCGCATCGGCGCTGCTCAGCCCGGCGCGGGTGATGGCGGCGGGCAGCAGCAGGTTCGCGTACGCGTCGTCGGCGTGCACGGCCCGGATGACCTCGAACGCGACACGGCGAGCGGGGGCGGTCATTTCTCGACCCGCAGCTCGTCGACCCGCAGGCCGCGCCACCAGTCGCCGGCGACCATCGCCGCCTTGCCCGCCGGCTGCACCCGCTCGAGCGCGATCGCGTCGTCGGCCGTGCCGACCACCACCTCGCGGCCCTGCAGGGCGAGCTGACCCGGGGCAGGGCGGGCGGTGGACTCGGCGCGGTGGGCGGCGAGCACCTTCAGGCGCTGACCGTCGACGACGAGGTGGGCGCCCGGCTCCGGGGTGACCCCGCGGAACCGCCCGAGCACGACGTCGGCGGTCTGTGTCACGTCGAGCCGTCCGTCGGCGGCGTCGAGCTTCGGCGCGAGGGTCGGCGTGCCCGCCTGGGGCGTCGCGACGGCCGTTCCGGCCGCGAGGGCGTCGACCACGCCGACGATCTGCTCCGCGCCGATGATCGACAGCTCGCGCAGCACGTCGGCGGCCGTCGCGAGCGGCGGGACGCGGTAGCGCACCTCGCTGTAGACGTCACCGGCGTCGAGCTCCGCGACGAGACGGAACACGCTCGATCCGGTCTCGGCGTCGCCCGCGATCAGCGCGTGCTGCACCGGGGCGGCGCCCCGCCAGCGCGGGAGCAGCGAGAAGTGCAGGTTGATCCAGCCGAGGCGCGGGGCGCTCAGCAGCGGCTCGCGCACGAGCCCGCCGTACGCGACGATCACGCCGAGATCGGCGTCGAGGGCCTCGAGATGAGCGGATGCCTCGGGGTCGAGGCGACGGGTCTTGAGCGTCGGCAGCTGCAGCTCGTCGGCGGTCGCCGCGACCGGCGACGGGGTGAGCACGCGCTTGCGGCCGATCGGGGCATCCGGGCGCGTGACGACCGTCGCGATCGTGTGCGAGGAGGCCGCAAGGGCACGCAGAGACGGCACCGCGGCCGCCGGCGTACCGGCGAAGATCAGACGCATGGGCTCCCTGTTCGTGGACGACCGCGGGCATCGCGACACTGGGTCGTCGAGCGGGTCACAGGTCGACGTCGAGAAGGTCGGCCCGGACGTTCAGTGTATTGCGCGGCACCGGTGGTCGCCCCTTCGGCGGGCGTCGCCCGGAGATCGCCGCGGCCACGACGCTCGCGCGCAGCGACCGCATCGTGTCGGCGCCGGCGGCGTAGTCGACGCGCAGCAGCGCCCGCACGCGCCCGTCGTCGAGCGCGACGGGTCCGAGCAGGGCGTCGGCGGGAAGGGGTGCGTGGGCCGCGGCATCCTGCACCGCCTGCTGCACCCGTTCGGGCGTGCCCTCGATGCGCACGATGCGCACGGTCGGCGGCATGCGCAGCGGTGCGCGTTCGGCGAGCTCTGCGCGGGCGTAGGCCGCCGGCGTCCAGGTGGCGAGCGCCCGTGCGGCGGGCCCGGTCACCCCGACGAGATGCACCGGCGCGCCGGGCCGCGCGAGGGCCGCCGCGTTCGCCCACCAGCGCAGGCACGCCTCGCCGATGCGCAGATCCTCGGCGAGCAGCATCCGCTCGCCGTCGAGGAGCACGACCGCACGGTATCCGCCCGCGGCGATCGGCTCGGCGCCGCGCGTCGCGATCACGAGGGCGGGTGCGTCGTCGACGCGTTCACGGGGGTGGGCGCCGTCGGCCACGATCACCCGCATGCCCGCGAACGCGCGGCCGAGCTCGTCGGCGGTGCGCTCCGTCCCCGCCGATGCGAGGCGGAAGGTGCTGCCCGCGCAGTGCGGGCACGCCCAGCCGTGCGCGCGACGGCCGCACCAGCCGCACTCGGGCACGCCGCGCGGGGCGTCGGCCCGCAGGGGGCCGCCGCAGTGCAGGCAGCGCGCGGGGCGCCGGCACTCGGCGCACAGGACGACCGGCGCATAGCCGGGGCGCGCGACCTGCACGAGCACCGGTCCTTGACGCAGCCCCTCGCGCATCGCCGCGAACGCGGACGACGGGATGCGGGCGCGCGATGCGGCGTCGTCGGGTGCGCTCAGCACGACCTTCGGCGACACGCGGCGCCGCGCGGGCACGTCGGTGACCCAGCCGAGCTGCACCAGCCGCTCGACGTCGGTTGTGCGGGTGTGACCCGCGAACAGCAGCGTGTGGCCCTCGAGCTCCTGGCGCACCAGGGCGGCGTCGCGCGCGTGCACCCCGGGGCTCAGGGGTTCGGCGAGCAGTGGATCGCCGTCGTCCCAGAGCGCCACGAGCCCCGTGCGCGCCGCGGGAGCGTAGGCGGCCGAGCGCTTGCCCACCACGATGCACGGGGCCTCGGCGAGGATGCGGAGGTAGGCGGCGTACCGCTCCGGCCCGCTCTCGCGCGCATCGTCGCGCACCACGGCGTCGGCCGGGGCGAGGTCGGCGAGGGCTGCCAGCAGCTGCTCCTGGTCGCGATAGTCGGGCACGACCAGCACCGCGCTGCGACCCTCGGCGAGGGTGACGGTCGCCGCGGCGGCGAGCAGCACGGCCCAGGCGCCCACGTCGGTGCCGTCGCCGAGGCGCGAGGGTCGGGGTGGGGCGTCGACGGCGAGCCGCGCGCCCTGCGCGAGTGCGCCCTCGAGCGTCGGATAGTCGGCCAGGATGCCGCGGGCCGTCCGCAGTCGCTCGGCGTCGACGTGCGGGACCTCGGGCGCGGGACGGGCGAGCCACGCCTTCTCCGCCCGCACCATGCGCTTGGGCACCACGAGACGCAGGATGTCGGACGCCGACCCGGCGGCCCGGTCGGCCGCGCGACGGGCGAGCGCGTAGAGCGATGCCGGCAGCACGGCGACCGACGACACGACCGATTCGAGCTCCGACAGCGGACGCTCGGGCGCGACAGCCTCGGCGATCTCGACGATGAACCCGTCGACTACGCGACCCGCGGTACGCAGCGGCACCTTCACGCGCACGCCGGGGGTCGCGGCATCCATATGCTCCGCGGGCACCGCGTAGTCGAACAGGCGGTCGAGTTGCGGCAGCGGAGAGTCGACGAGGACGCGCGCGACCGTCAGCCGCCGCGGCTCATCGCTCGTCACGGCGTCGCGGTCAGAGTCCGGCAGCGGCGCGGAGCGCGTCGACGCGGTCGGTGCGCTCCCAGGTGAAGTCGGGCAGCTCGCGGCCGAAGTGGCCGTATGCCGCCGTCTGCGCGTAGATCGGGCGCAGCAGATCGAGCTGCTCGATGATCGCCGCCGGACGCAGATCGAACACCTCGCGGATCGCCGCGACGATGTGCTCGTCGGCAACGTGCCCCGTGCCGAACGACTCGACGTAGAGGCCCACCGGGTTGGCCTTGCCGATCGCGTAGGCGACCTGCACCTCGAGACGGTCGGCGAGACCCGCGGCGACCGCGTTCTTGGCGACCCAGCGCAGCGCGTAGGCGGCCGAGCGGTCGACCTTCGACGGGTCCTTGCCGCTGAAGGCGCCGCCGCCGTGCCGCGCCGCTCCCCCGTAGGTGTCGATGATGATCTTGCGGCCCGTCAGACCCGCGTCGCCCTTCGGGCCACCGGTGACGAAAGGCCCGGCCGGGTTGATGAAGTACTGCACGTCGGTCGTCGCCAGACCCGTCAGCTCGAGCACCGGGTCGATGACCTCCGCCTGCACCGCGGCGCGCAGCGCCTTCTGCGAGATGTCGGGCTGGTGCTGGGTCGAGAGCACGACGGTCTCGACCGTGCGCGGCACGGCGCCCTCGTAGCCGAGTGTCACCTGCGTCTTGCCGTCGGGCCGCAGGAACGGCAGCGCACCCGAGCGACGCGCCTCGGCGAGACGCTCGGCGATGCGATGCGCCGTCCAGATGGCGGTCGGCATGTACTGCGGCGTCTCGTTCGTGGCGTAGCCGAACATGATGCCCTGGTCGCCTGCGCCGAGCAGCTCGATCGGGTCGTTCGAGCCGGACTCGCGGTGCTCGAGCGCGGCATCCACACCGTGCGCGATGTCGCTCGACTGCTCGCCGATCGACACGCTGACCCCGCAGGAGTCGCCGTCGAAGCCGGTGTCGCTCGAGGTGTAGCCGATGCGGTTCACGACTCCGCGCACGATGCCGGGGATGTCGACCCAGCCCGACGTGCGCACCTCGCCCGCCACGTGCACGAGCCCCGTGGTCACGAGCGTCTCGACGGCGACACGCGCGTCGCGGTCGACGGTGAGGAGGGCGTCGAGGATGCTGTCCGAGATCTGGTCGCAGATCTTGTCGGGATGCCCCTCGGTGACGGACTCGGAGGTGAACAGTCGCAGCTGGCTCATCGAAGCTCCTGGAGAAGATGGGAACGCCATCATGCGCGCGGCCCCGGACATCATGTCACGGGGCCGCGGTGCAGAAGGCGGGTGTTACTCGGCGGGACGCAGCCGCAGCTTGTCCTCGTGGATCTCGTGCATCGCGATCGTGAGCGGCTTGTCCTCGATGGTCGAGTCGACGAGCGGGCCCACGTTGTCGAAGAGGTTGCCCTCCTGCAGGTCCGAGTAGTAGTCGTTGATCTGACGGGCGCGCTTCGACGCGTAGATCACGAGCTGGTACTTGGAGTCGACCTTCTCGAGAAGGCTGTCGATGGGCGGGTCGATGATGCCCTGATTGGTCCCTGCCATGGCGAAACCTCCTGGTTCGGGGATGACGGCGGAAGACGGCGCGCTACGAAGCGGGCGCGGAAGCCTTCGCCAATTCTACGACCTCGCGCGCGGCGGCGGCGACATCCTGGTTCACCACGCGGTAGTCGAACTCGTTCTGGGAGGCGAGCTCCACCTTCGCCGTGCGCAGGCGGCGCTCTCGCTCCTCCGCGTCCTCGGTGCCGCGGCCGACGAGACGCTGCACCAGTTCGTCCCAGCTCGGCGGCAGCAGGAACACGAGCGTCGCGTCGGGCGCCGCCTGACGCACCTGGCGAGCACCCTGCAGGTCGATCTCGAGCAGCACGGTGCGGCCGGCGGCGAGGGCCTCCTCGATGGGGCCGCGCGGGGTGCCGTAACGGTACTTGTTGTGCACCGTCGCCCACTCCAGCAAC
>NZ_LMPK01000033.1:257755-269642 GCF_001423825.1 Microbacterium sp. Leaf351 | reverse complement strand
CCCGGGCGCGGCGGCCGGGTCGTCGCCGACACCGACAGCAGGATCTCGGGGAAGTGCTCCTTGATGTAGGTCGCGACCGTGCCCTTGCCGACCGCGGTGGGCCCGGCGAGCACGATGAGGCGGCTGCGTCCGCGGCGGGGCCGGGGCTCGGGGAACCGCTCGTCGAGCCAGCCTGCGAGCACCTCGCGCTGACGCGCGCCGAGGCCGCCGAGCCGCTTCACGGGTGAGATGGCGAGCTCCTCCAGCACCCGGTCGCGCTTGCCCTCGCCGATCGCCGGCAGCGCGGTGAGGAAGTCGGTGATGCGCAGGGTGCCCGACGGCGACTGCGGGTCGGCGATCGCGCGGCGCAGCACCTCCTGGCCGGTCACGACCCGGAACGACAGGTCGCGCTTCAGGCTCGCCCGGGCGCGGCGCACCTCGACGGCGCGCTGGGATGCCGCGACCCGGTCGACCTCCGGCGGGGTGCGATGCTCGGTCACGAGCGCGCCCCGTAGAGCGCCGCCCGCTCGGCGATGCGCTCGGCCAGCCGGTCGGGGCCGACGGCGAGCACGCTGCGGCTCTCGTTCGCGATCACCTGCGACGACACGTAGCCGAACAGGCGGCCGAGCTCGGCCGGGTCGGCGCCCTGCGCCCCGAAGCCCGGGGCGAGGATCGGCGTGCCGGCGAGCAGGATGTCGCTCAGTCCGAAGCGTGAACGGGTCACGGTCGCGCCGATCACGACGCCGACGGAGCCGAGCGCGCCCGGAAGCCCCACGTTGTGCCAGCCGGCGTCGCGGGCGACGCGGGCGGCGACCCGCTCCCCCTCCTCGGCGGCCGCATCGGCGGTGACCGCCGTCTGCACCGGCTCCGCCTCGGGGTTGCTCGTCGCCGCGAGCACGAACGCGCCCTTGCCGTGCCGCAGCGCGAAGGTGAGCGTCTGCTGCAGCGAGTCCGGCCCGAGATAGGGGCTCAGCGTCACCGCGTCCGCCTCGAGCGGCGACCCCGGCTGGAGCCAGGCGGCCGCGTAGCCGTCCATCGTCGAGCCGATGTCGCCGCGCTTCGCATCGGCGATCACGATCAGTTCCGCCGCCCGCGCCGCCGCGAGCACGTCCTCGAGTGCCGCGAAGCCGCGCGAGCCGAAGCGTTCGAAGAATGCGACCTGCGGCTTCACGACGCCGACACGGCCGGCCGCGGCATCCACCACCCTCAGGCCGAACTCGCGCACGCCGTCGGCCGAGACCGGCAGACCCCACGACTGCAGCAGGCTCTCGTGCGGGTCGATGCCCACACAGAGCGGCCCGTGCGTGTCGAGGGCCTGCCAGAGGCGCTGACCGAATGTCGTCACAGGCGTCCCGCCCGATCGGCCGCGTACTCCTGCAGGCTCTTCACCGCGAAGCCCTCGCGCAGTGCCGGCATGGCGCTGACCGCCGCGCCCAGCACCGCCATCGTGGTGAACAGCGCCTTGTCGGCCGCGACGGCCGCCGCACGGATCTCGTAGCCGTCGGCACGGGCGAGACCGCCCGAGGGGGTGTTGACGATCATGTCGATGCGTCCGTCGTTGATGAGGTCGACGATGTTCTGCTCACCGGATTCCTGGGTGGCGGAGTACTTCTCGACGACCTCCACCCGGATGCCGTTGCGCGCCAGGATCTCGGCGGTGCCCTCCGTCGCGACGAGCGCGAAGCCGAGCTCCTGCAGGCGGTGCGCCGGGAGGATCACGGCGCGCTTGTCGGCGTCGGCGACCGAGATGAACACGGTGCCCTCGAGCGGCATGCCGCCGTACGCGGCATCCTGGCTCTTCGCGAACGCCGTCGGGAAGTCGCGGTCGATGCCCATGACCTCGCCGGTGGAGCGCATCTCGGGACCGAGCACCGAGTCGACGGTCTGGCCGTCGCGGGTGCGGAAGCGCTTGAACGGCAGCACCGCCTCCTTGACGGCGACGGGGGCGTCGAGCGGCACCCGGGAGCCGTCCTGGGCGGGCAGCAGGCCCTCGGACTTCAGATCGGCGATGGACGCGCCCGCCATGATGCGCGCCGCCGCCTTCGCGAGCGGGATGCCCAGGGCCTTCGACACGAACGGCACCGTACGGCTCGCGCGCGGGTTGGCCTCGATCACGTAGAGCACGCCCGCGCTGATCGCGAACTGCACGTTCAGCAGGCCTCGCACGCCGACGCCGCGCGCGATCGCGAGGGTCGCCTCGCGCACGCGGTCGATCTCGGTGCGGCCGAGCGAGACGGGCGGCAGCGTGCACGACGAGTCGCCGGAGTGGATGCCGGCCTCCTCGAGGTGCTCCATCACGCCGCCGATGTACAGCTGTTCGCCGTCGAAGAGCGCATCGACGTCGAGCTCGATCGCGTCGTCGAGGAAGCGGTCGACGAGCAGCGGACGGCCGGCGCCGATGATCGCCTGGTCGGCGATGCGGTCGAAGTAGTCGCGCAGGCTCGCCGTGTCGTAGACGATCTCCATGCCGCGGCCGCCGAGCACGAAGCTCGGGCGCACCAGCACCGGGTAGCCGATGTCCTCTGCGACCGCGATCGCGCCGTCGACGTCGATCGCGGTGCCGTGACGCGGGGCGACGAGCTCGGCCTCGTCGAGCAGGCGCGAGAACAGCTCGCGCTCCTCGGCGAGATCGATGGCCTCGGGGCTCGTGCCGAGGATGCGGTAGCCCGCCTCCTCGATGCCCTTCGCGAGCCCGAGCGGCGTCTGACCGCCCAGCTGGCAGATCACACCGAGGATCTCCCCCGACCGGCTCTCGGCGTGCAACACCTCGAGCACGTCCTCGAGGGTCAGCGGCTCGAAATAGAGCCGGTCGCTCGTGTCGTAGTCGGTGGAGACGGTCTCGGGGTTGCAGTTGACCATGACGGTCTCGTAGCCGGCGTCGGCGAGGGCGAACGACGCGTGCACGCACGAGTAGTCGAACTCCACGCCCTGTCCGATGCGGTTCGGGCCGGAGCCGATGATGACGACCTTGGTGCGATCCGACGGCGTCACCTCGGTCTCGGCGTCGTAGCTCGAGTAGTGGTAGGGCGTGAGCGCCGGGAACTCCCCCGCGCACGTGTCGACGGTCTTGTAGACGGGACGCACGTTCAGGGCGTGACGGATGCCGCGCACCTCCGCCTCGGCGATGCCGCGGAGCTCGGCCAGCTGGGCGTCGCTGAAGCCGTGCTCCTTCGCGATGCGGAGGGTCGAGGCATCCAGCTCGGCGGCGTCGGCCACGAACTGGGCGACCTCGTTGATGAGCACGATCTGGTCGAGGAACCAGGGGTCGATCTTCGTCGCCTCGAAGGCCTGCTCGAGCGTCGCGCCCTTGCGGAGCGCCTGCTGCACGACGACGATGCGGCCGTCGGTCGGGGTCCGGGCGATCTCGAGCAGCTCGTCGACCGAGCGGGTCTCCGTGCCCCAGTGGAAGCTGGAGCCGCGCTTCTCGAGCGAGCGCAGCGCCTTCTGCAGCGCGGTCGCGTAGTTGCGGCCGATCGCCATCGCCTCGCCGACCGACTTCATGGTGGTCGTGAGCGTCGTGTCGGCGGCGGGGAACTTCTCGAAGTTGAAGCGCGGCACCTTCACGACGACGTAGTCGAGCGTCGGCTCGAAGCTCGCCGGCGTCACCTTCGTGATGTCGTTCGGGATCTCGTCGAGGCGGTAGCCGATGGCGAGCTTCGCGGCGATCTTCGCGATCGGGAAGCCGGTGGCCTTCGACGCGAGCGCCGACGAGCGCGACACGCGCGGGTTCATCTCGATGACGATGATGCGGCCGTCGTCGGGGTTCACCGCGAACTGGATGTTGCAGCCGCCGGTGTCGACGCCGACGGCGCGGATGATGTCGATGCCGATGTCGCGCAGCTTCTGGTACTCGCGGTCGGTGAGGGTGAGCGCCGGTGCGACGGTGATCGAGTCGCCGGTGTGCACGCCGACCGGGTCGACGTTCTCGATCGAGCAGACGACGACGGTGTTGTCGTTGCCGTCGCGCATGAGCTCGAGCTCGTACTCCTTCCACCCGAGGATGGACTCCTCGAGCAGCACCTCGTGCGTGGGCGAGTCGTGCAGGCCCGCGCCGCCGATGCGCCGCAGATCGGCCTCGTCGTACGCGAAGCCCGAGCCGAGCCCGCCCATCGTGAACGAGGGGCGCACGACCAGCGGGTAGCCGAGCTTCTCGGCGCCGGCGAGCAGGTCGTCCATCGAGTGGCAGATGACGGATGCCGCGACATCCGCCCCCGCCTCGAGCACGAGCTCCTTGAAGATCTGGCGGTCCTCGCCGCGCTTGATCGCGTCGACCTTGGCGCCGATGAGCTCGACGTCGTACTTCTCGAGGATGCCGCGCTCGTGCAGCGCCATGGCCGCGTTGAGCGCGGTCTGCCCGCCGAGGGTCGGCAGGATCGCGTCGGGGTTCTCCTTGCGGATGATCGACTCGATGACCGCAGGGGTGATCGGCTCGATGTAGGTCGCGTCGGCGAAGTCGGGGTCGGTCATGATCGTGGCCGGGTTCGAGTTCACGAGGATGACGCGCACGCCCTCCTCGCGGAGCACGCGGCAGGCCTGCGTGCCCGAGTAGTCGAACTCGCACGCCTGGCCGATGACGATCGGGCCGGAGCCGATGACGAGGACGGAGCGGATGTCGTCGCGCTTGGGCATCAGGCGGCGCCCTTCTGGGTCTGCTGCGCGATCACGAGGTCGCGGAATCGGTCGAAGAGGTAGTTGGCGTCGTGGGGGCCGGCCGCCGCCTCCGGGTGGTACTGCACGCTGAAGGCGGGGATGTCGAGCGCGCGCAGGCCCTCCACCACGTTGTCGTTGAGACCGACGTGGCTCACCTCGACGCGGCCGTAGCCGTTCGGGCTGTCGATGACCGCGTCGATCGGCGCGTCGACGGCGAAGCCGTGGTTCTGCGCGGTGATCTCCACTTTGCCGGTGGTCTTGTCGAGCACCGGCTGGTTGATGCCGCGGTGGCCGAAGGGCAGCTTGTAGGTGCCGAGCCCGAGAGCGCGGCCGAGCAGCTGGTTGCCGAAGCAGATGCCGAAGAACGGCAGTCCGTCATCGAGCAGCCCGCGCAGCAGCGCCACGTGGGCATCGGATGCCGCGGGGTCGCCGGGGCCGTTCGAGTAGAACGCCGCGACCGGCCCGATCGCGCGGATCTCCTCGAGCGTGGCCGACTGCGGGAAGACGTGCACGTCGAAGCCGCGCGCGGCGAGGTTGTCGATCGTCGCCTGCTTGACGCCGAGGTCGAGCACGGCGAGGCTGCCGATGCGCTCGGTCGTCGCCGGCGTCACCTCGACGCTCGCGACCGACACCTCGGCCGACAGGTTGCGCCCCGCCATCTGCGGCGCCTCGCGCACGATGCGCAGCTGCTCGTCGTCGCCGAGCCCGGCCGCCTCACCCGAGAAGATCGCGCCGCGCATCGACCCGGCCGAGCGGATGTGGCGGGTCACCGCGCGGGTGTCGATGCCGCTGATGCCCACGATGCCGTCGCGCTCGAGCGCCGCGTCGAGGGACTCGTCGGCACGCCAGTTCGAGACGACGCGCGACGGGTCCCGCACGATGTAGCCCTCGACCCAGATGCGGCGCGACTCGGGGTCCTCGCCGTTCATGCCGGTGTTGCCGATGTGTGGGGCTGTCTGCAGCACGATCTGGCCGGCGTATGACGGGTCGGTGAGGGTCTCCTGGTAGCCGGTCATGCCGGTCGTGAAGACCACCTCTCCGATGGTGGTGCCGCGCGCGCCGTAGGCGCGTCCGGTGTGGCGGGTGCCGTCTTCGAGGACGAGAACGGCGGGTTCGGTGTGGAACCTGGTCATGCGTCGCTTCCTGCGGGGGTCGAGGGGGATGAGGTCAGTAGGGGGCGCACCGCGTCGGCGAGCACCTTGGCGGAGGCGTCGCGGGCACGCAGGTAGGTGTCGACCGGGGTGCCGTCGTCGAGCGTCCAGGTGATGCGGGCGAGGCCCTCACGCTCGACGACGCGGTCGATCGCCACCGTCGCCTGGGCGACGTCGACGACGCGCGACGCGGTGAGCTCGACGGTCGGCTCCCCCGCGATCGCGAGCAGCAGCGCGCGGTCGGTGACGACGAGCGTCGCCGGCGCCCGGTAGGCGAGGCCACGGGCGGCGAGGCGCTCGAGGGGACGCTCGTGCACGGTCGTGGCGACGTAGAAGACGTCGAAGCGCGCGCGCTCGTCGATCTCGGCGGCGGGGTCGGCCAGCGGTACCGCGATGCCGGAGTCCCGACGGGTTCGTCGCCACCAGCCCCACGCCATCAGGCCGATGAGCACGAGGGCGAGGCCGATCATGAGAAGGAGGGCGCCTTGCTGGGTCATGCGAACTCCTTCGTCAGGTCGACGAGGTCGCCGTGGGCGACGGTCGGGATGCCGGCGTGGAAGGTCCAGACCACGCGGCCCGGGAGCTCCCGGTCGAGGTAGGGCGAGTTGCGGCTGCGCCCGCGCAGGTCGTCCCGGCCGAAGGTCGAGGTGACGGCCGCGTCGTAGAGCGCGAGGTGGGCGGGCTCCCCCACGGCGATCGGGCGGCCGTGCCCGGCGAGGCGGCCGATGCGGGCCGGTGTCTCGCTCATGACCCGCGCGACATCGGCCCAGTCGAGGAGCCCGGTGTCGACCATCGACTGCTGCACGACGCGCAGGGCGGACTCGAGGCCGACCATGCCGTTCGCGGCCGCCTGCCACTCGCAGGCCTTCGCCTCGGCGGGGTGGGGCGCGTGGTCGGTCGCGACGATGTCGATCGTGCCGTCGGCGAGCCCCTCGCGCACCGCCTGCACGTCGTCTGCGGTGCGCAGCGGCGGGTTCACCTTGTAGCGCGCGTCGTAGCCGCGCACCAGCTCGTCGGTCAGCAGCAGGTGGTGCGGAGTCACCTCGGCGGTGACGTTCACACCGCGCCGCTTCGCCCAGCGGATGATGTCGACCGAGCCGGCCGTCGAGAGGTGGCAGACGTGCAGGCGGGAGCCGACGTGCTCGGCCAGCAGCACGTCGCGGGCGATGATCGACTCCTCGGCGACCGCCGGCCATCCGGCCAGTCCCAGCTCCGCCGAGACGGCACCCTCGTTCATCTGGGCGCCCGCGGTCAGCCGGGGGTCCTGGGCGTGCTGGGCGATGACGCCGTCGAACGCCTTCACGTACTCGAGCGCGCGTCGCATGATGAGCGGGTCCCAGACGCAGGAGCCGTCGTCGCTGAACACGCGCACCCGGGCGCGCGAGTCGGCCATGGCGCCGAGCTCGGCGAGCCGTTCGCCCTTCTGGCCGACGGTGACGGCGCCGATCGGCTGCACCGTGACGTAGCCCGCCTGCTCGCCGAGAGCGAGCTCCTGCTCGACGACGCCCGCCGTGTCGGCGACGGGCGAGGTGTTCGGCATCGCGAAGACGGCGCTGTACCCGCCGGCGGCGGCCGCGCGGGAACCGGTGAGCACCGTCTCCGACGCCTCGTAGCCGGGCTCGCGCAGGTGGGTGTGCAGGTCGACGAGTCCCGGCAGAGCGAGCAGTCCGTCGGCGTCGATCACCGCGGCACCGGCGCGCGACAGCGATATGCCGAGCTCCGCGATCCGGCCGTCTTCGATGAGGATGTCGGTGGTCGTGCCGTCGGCGAGTCGTGCGCCGCGGATCAGATGAAGGCCGGTCATCGCTCGTCCTCCTTCTTCTGCTCGTCGTCGTGGTCGGCCTGCCCGCTCAGGAGCAGGTAGAGCACCGCCATGCGCACCGACACGCCCGCGCGAACCTGGTCGAGCACAGTCGACCGGGGCGAGTCGGCGGCATCCGCCGAGATCTCGAGGCCGCGATTCATGGGGCCGGGGTGCATCACAATGCTATCGGCAGGAAGCGCCGCGAGCCGCGTCGCGTCGAGTCCCCAGCGGCGGGAATACTCCCGTTCAGTCGGGAAATACGCGGCGCTCATGCGCTCGAGCTGGATGCGCAGCATCATGAGCGCGTCGGGCCCGGCGGCGATCGCCGAGTCGAGGTCGTAGGAGATGGTCGCGGGCCAGGCCGAGACATCCTGCGGTACGAGCGTCGGCGGCGAGACGAGGGTGACCTCGGCGCCGAGGGCCGTGAGCAGCCAGACGTTCGACCGCGCGACGCGGGAGTGCAGCACATCGCCGACGATCGTGACCTTCACCCCGGCGAGGTCGCGCCCGCGGCTGTCGTCGCCGAACCGGCGCTGGCGGATCGTGAACGCGTCGAGCAGCGCCTGGGTCGGATGCTCGTGCGTGCCGTCGCCCGCGTTGACGACCCCCGCGGTGATCCACCCGCTCGTCGCGAGGGTGCGCGGGGCGCCGGACGCGCCGTGGCGGATGACCACCGCGTCGGCACCCATCGCCTGGAGGGTCTGCGCGGTGTCCTGGAGCGACTCGCCCTTCGAGACGCTCGACCCCTTCGCGGAGAAGTTGATGACGTCGGCCGACAGGCGCTTCGCGGCGGCCTCGAACGAGATGCGCGTGCGCGTCGAGTCCTCGAAGAACAGGTTCACGACGGTCTTGCCGCGCAGGGTCGGCAGCTTCTTGACCTCGCGATGCTGCGTGTCGGCCATGTCCTCGGCGATGTCGAGGATCGTCAGCGCATCCTCACGGGAGAGGTGCTGCGTGTCGAGCAGGTGGCGCATCCCGGTCACTCCCCCTCGATCGTGACGGCGTCCTCGCCGTCGTGCTCGACGAGTCGCACGTTGACGCGCTCGTCGCGGGAGGTCGGCAGGTTCTTGCCGACGAAGTCGGGGCGGATCGGCAGCTCGCGGTGGCCGCGGTCGACGAGGATCGCGAGGCGCACGGCGGCGGGGCGGCCGATGTCCTGCAGGGCGTCGAGGGCGGCGCGGATGCTGCGGCCCGAGAACAGCACGTCGTCCACCAGCACGACCGTCTTGCCGTCGATGCCGGTGGCGGGGATGTCGGTGCGCTGCGGCGCGCGGGTGGGATGCTGCGCGAGGTCGTCGCGGTACATCGTGACGTCGAGGGCGCCCACCGGCACCGGGGTGCCCGAGATGGCAGCCAGGTTCGTCGCGATGCGCTGGGCGAGGGCGACGCCGCGCGTCGGGATGCCGAGGACGACCAGGTCGTCGGCACCGCGCTGGGTCTCGAGGATCTCGTGGGAGATGCGCGTCAGAGCCCTGGTGATGTCCGCGCCCTGCAGAACGGTGCGCTCGCTCATCAGCCGCTCCCTTCTCCGCCTCACGGGACGGGGTTAAAGGTTGCTTCGGTGTGTCCAGCCTAGCCGGTGATCGGCGCTCAGTCGGTGATCGGCGCCGACGCGCCCCGCGGCGCGAGCAGCCACCGCACGCCGCGGCGCGCGAGCATGAGCACGATGATGAGCGCGGTCACGAGGAAGAACCCCCCGAGGGCCACGGCATCGCCGAAGATCAGGTGGATGAGCTCGAGCACGACGAGCTTGCTGCCGGGCAGCAGCAGCACCAGCACGACGATGCTGACGACGCGGCGAGGCCAGGTCGAGGCCGACTTCAGTCGCGTGAGCACGGCCTTCTTCAGCCACAGCACGGCCTCGAGCACGAGCTTGAGCACGATGGCGGTGAACAGCGACGTCGTGAACGACTCGGTGATCACCTGCGGCACCCACTGGGCCGCGAGGTTCAGCACGGTGACGTAGACGAAGACGTCGACGACGTGCAGGGGGTCGAGGCGACGGATGCCGCGGGCCGTGCTCACTCGGACGCTCAGACCGACGCTGAGGCGGCTTCGGGGCTCGCCGTCTCGTCGGCGCGGCGGGCGCGGATCGGGTGGCCCTGCGAGGTGAGGCAGCGGCCGGAGGCGAGATCCCACTTCCAATCGTGCAGGGAGCAGGTCAGCACGCCGTCCTCGATCTTGCCGGTCTTGGTGAGGTCTGCGCGCAGGTGCGGGCAGCGGCGCTGCACGACCCAGTCGTCGAGCTCGGTGTCCTCGGTCTGGTCGGACTGCTCGGCGTACCAGTTCTCGACGTACTCGATGCGGTCGCGCGAGAGGCACTTGAGGAAGGTGGTGAGGAACTCGTTGAACTTGCCGGCGCGTCCGACTTCGAACTGCATCGACAGGAAGATCGAGTTCGACCAGTCGATCTCGTGGTCGGCGATGTTCGTCGAGACGAGGTCGGCGGGGATCGTGTACCAGTACACGCACTCCTCTCCCGCGTACTCGCGCACCTTCGCCTTGGGGAAGTCGACGACCATGTCGAGGTCGCCGATGCGGAATCGCACGTTGCCGCCGACGCCGTTGCGGATGGTGCGTGCGCGGCGCAGCAGCGGCTCCCACCACTCCTGAAGCGCAGCGAGCATCTCCGCGGGCGGCAGCACGGCGGCGCGCTGCGCCTCCTCGGCGCGCACCTCGTCCTGACGGGCGTCGCGCTGCTCGGCGAGATAGGTCCACTTGTCGGAGAAGATGCGCTCGATCTCCGCCTCGGTGTACAGGGTCTGCGTCACCTGGATCTCGCTGCCCGCGAGGTCGACCTGGGTGCCGGGCACGAACCGGTAGCCCTTCTGGGCGGGAGAGACCTCGGCCATGTGGTCGAGGAACTGCTGCTGATCGGTGAAGATCGAGTCGTCCTCGAGGCCGTAGCCGTTGTAGCGGAACAGCTCCTCGCGCAGGAACATCGGCGGGCCGGCCATCGGGAAGACGTGCTCGGCGGCGACCTTGTCGATGTAGTACATCGCCCGCTTGTTCTGGGCGTCGCGCTTGAGCCCCGCGAAGTTCTGCTTGGCGTCCTGGGGCAGGTCGTAGACCATCGGCCACCAGATCGCGCCGCTCACCTGGGTGAAGTAGGCGTCGGGGTGGGAGAAGGCGAGCAGCTTCTCGAGATCGAGCGGGTGGGCGTCGTTCTGGTTGAGCATGCTCGCGGTGCCGTCGTCGACGCTCAGTGACGAATCGCCGATCGGGCCGTCGCTCGGGGCGCGCAGCGGGGTCACCATGATGGTCAGGCCGTTGTCGTACACGAGGGGAACGCCCGCCTGCGTGTAGACGATGTTCTCGTATCCGAGGGCGCGAAGGTCGACCTCGAGGTCGTCGGTCGGGTACTCGGGCAGGAGCACGCGGATGTCTCGGGGCACGTAGCGCTGCAGCAGCTGTGGGTCGAAGTGGTCACGGTGCCGGTGCGAGACGTAGAGGAAGTCGGCGTTGCCGAACCGCTCCCAGTCGAGCCCGCGGTTGTCGGGGAACGGGAACCACGATCCGAAGAACGAGGGGCCGATGACCGGGTCGCAGAGGATGCTGCCGCCCGTGGTCTCGATGAACATGCCGGCGTGGCCGAGGCCCGTGATGCGCATGCGCTCTCCCTTCCGCAGTCGAGTCTAGGCACGCGGGTTCGGCGCGCCGGGGTGCCGCGGCCGGGAAAACGCGCGGCGTGGGCGCTCAGACGGCGCGCGAGATGCGGGCGAGCACGCCGTGCACGAACGAGCCTGAGCCGTCGGTCGAGTATTCCTTCGCGAGCTCGACCGCCTCGTCGATCGCGACGGCGCTGGGCACCTCGCTGTTGAACACGATCTCCCACGTGGCGATGCGCAGCAGGGCGCGGTCGACGGCGGGCATGCGGTCGAGCTTCCAATCGCGGGCGTGGGTGATGATGAGCTCGTCGATCTGGTCGGCGTTGTCGATCACCCCGTCGACGATGTCGCGGGCGTACAGCCAGGAACCCTCGCGGGCGGGCTCGCTCGCCGCGCGCTTGGCCTCCGCGGCGAGCACGGCGGGAAGGTCCTCACCGCGCACATCCGCCTGGAACAGGATGTCGAGCGCGCGCTTGCGCGCCTTCGAACGGGCGCTCACGCGTCAGCTGACGCGGCCGAGGTAGTCACCCGTGCGGGTGTCGACCTTGACCTTCGTGCCGGTCTCGAGGAACAGCGGCACCTGGATCTCGTAGCCGGTCTCGACGGTGGCGGGCTTGGTGCCGGCCGACGAGCGGTCGCCCTGCAGGCCCGGCTCGGTGTAGGTGATCTCGAGCACGACGGACGCGGGCAGCTCG
>NZ_LMPK01000033.1:257229-257730 GCF_001423825.1 Microbacterium sp. Leaf351 | reverse complement strand
CCGACCGTCGCGGCGGCCACGTTGATCTGGTCGTAGTCGGCGACGTCCATGAACACGAAGCTGTCGCCGTCGTTGTAGAGGTACTGGAAGTCGCGGCGGTCGACGTTCTCGATCTCGACCTTGGCGCCCGCGTTGAACGTGCGGTCGACGACCTTGCCGGTGAGCACGTTCTTCAGCTTGGTGCGCACGAACGCGCCGCCCTTGCCGGGCTTGACGTGCTGGAACTCCACGACGCTCCAGAGCTGACCGTCGATGTTCAGGACGACGCCGTTCTTGATGTCTGCGGTGGATGCCATGAGGGTGCGCTTTTCCGTTTCGTGTGGGTGCGAGGCCGAGACGGCCGACACGAGAGTCTAACGGATGCCCCGTGGCCCGGGTGATTCCGAGGATCAGCCCTCGGCGCGACCGGTCACGACGTCGAGCAGCAGGTTCGTCGCGCGCACGTAGCCGGCGACGCCCTCTCCGATCACGTGCACGACGGCGACGTCGTGCACGTACGAG
>NZ_LMPK01000033.1:250479-257198 GCF_001423825.1 Microbacterium sp. Leaf351 | reverse complement strand
ATGGGTGAGACCGCCGGGGTTGATGACGATCGCCGCCGCCGTGAGGCGCGCCTCGTGGATCGCGTCGATCAGCACGCCCTCGTGGTTGGACTGCACGGCGGTGACCTCGAAGCCGCGGGAGGCCGCGGCATCCGTCACGAGACGCTCGACGTCGGCGAGGGTCTCGTGGCCGTAGATCGCCGGTTCCCGCACGCCCAGCAGGTTCAGGTTCGGGCCGTTGACGAGCAGGATGCGGCGCGGGGCGGTCATGCGCCGAACCTATCAGCGGCGCGCTGCTGCGCCGTGAGGCGGACGGCGGCGTTCTGGGGGCCGTATCCGTCGTAGTGGCCGCGGCGCTCGACGAACTCGAAGAACACGCCGCCGGTCGTGCGTGTGTAGACGTGCAGGTAGGAACCGTCGGCGTCGGCGTCGTAGAGCACGGATGCCGCGCGCAGCCCGTCGAGCGTCGATTCCGGAAGTGCGAACCGGGCGGCGAGGTCGTCGTAGTAGTTCGCGGGGACGGGAAGCGGCGCGACGCCGGCGTCCGCGAGGGCGCGCGCGAGTGCGATGACGTCGTCGCAGGCGAAGGCGATGTGCTGCACGGGCCCGCCGTCGCGGCCCGCCTCGGCCGACAACGGCGGCGCGACGTTCAGCGGGAGACGCACGGCGCCGTCGGGCGAGCCGAAGACGTGGCTCTGCACGAGTCCGGCAGGACCCGGGACATCCGTGGAACCCTGCGGCTCCAGTGCGAAGGCGGCGGACAGGAACAGCCGGGTCTCGTCGATGGCCTGCCAGGGCTGGGTGAGGCTCACGTGGTCGACGCGGGTGACGCCGTGTGCAGCGGAGCGCTGCACCGGGCCGAACTCGGCGGCCCACTCCGGGTCGCCGGCGTCGGCCGCCTGGCTCCAGTACACCTCGGTGCCGTCGGGTGCGATGGTGCCGGGCAGGTCGGCCTCATCGGCGAGCCGGCGCCGGTCGACGCGCGGCACCCCCAGGGCGGTGAGCCGGCGGGTGACGGCGTCGGCATCGTCGACGTCGAAGCCGACGGCGGCGATGCGCGGCGCGAGACCCGCGGCGCGCTCCTCGTTGAGCACGATGCGGGCGCGCCCGCTGGTCCACAGAGTGACCGCCTTGGAGCGGTGGCGGCCGTGGGCGGTGAAGCCCGCCGCGGCGAGCACACGGTCGAAGCGGCTCGTGTCCTCGCCCTTGATCTCCACGAACGCGACCCCGGCGGGCGCCGCGGAGTCCGGCAGGAGCTGCAGGTCGGGAACGTCCGGGTCGATGCGCGCGACGGCGTCTTCGAGCCAGCGCAGCGAGCGGCGGGCCTGCGCGGCGGTGCGCACGGGGTCGGTCTGCCGGAAGGTGTCGTTGAACACCTCGAGCGACAGCGGACCGCGGTATCCGGCGTCGAGGACGCGGCGCGTCAGGTCCGCCAGCTCGAACGCCCCCTCGCCCGGGAACAGGCGGTGGTGCCGGCTCCACGAGAGCACGTCGAGCGACAGGGCGGGTGCGTCGGCGAGCTGCACGAAGAAGATGCGGTCGCCCGGGATCTCCGCGATGCCCTCCAGCGGGGTGCGGCGGGACAGGATGTGGAACGAGTCGAGGCACACGCCGACGGCGGGATGATCGGCGCGCCGGACGACCTCCCAGGCGGTGCGGTAGTCGTCGATGTGGCGTCCCCAGGCGAGGGCCTCGAAGGCGATCCGGATGCCGCGGCCCGCGGCGAGCTCGCCGAGGCGCCGCAGCTGCGCGGCACTGACGTCCAGGTCGTCGGTGACGGCGGTCGCGACGTTGCTGCAGGCGAGCACCGAGTCGACGCCGAGCCGCTGCATGAGCGCGAACTTCGCGTCGGCGCGGTGGAGGACCCGGGCGAACTCCTCCTCGGAGATCCCTTCGACGTCGCGCAGCGGCTGGTAGAGGTCGATGCGCAGGCCGAGTCGTGCGGCCAGCGCCCGGATCTCCTCTGGGCTCTCGGGCGCGGCGATGAGGTCGGGTTCGAACAGTTCGATGCCGTCGAAACCGGCGGCGGCGATGGCGTGGAGCTTGGCGGAGAGGGGCCCGCTGATGCACACCGTTGCGATCGAGGTCTCCATGGTCAGGGAATGTACCACTCGGTACATTCCCGGCGGTATGCCGTTCCCGACTCCCCCGATCCCGCTCGGATACTCTGACGGCGTGAGTGACGTGCGCCGCGACCCCGAACGCACCAAGGCCGAACTGCTCGCCGTCGCGACCGAGGTCTTCGCCGAAGAGGGCTTCTCCGGCGCCCGCGTGGACGAGATCGCCCGCCGCACCCGCACGACCAAGCGGATGATCTACTACTACTTCGACAGCAAGGAAGGCCTCTACCTCGCCGTGCTCGAAGACGCCTATCGCGGCATTCGCGAGGCGGAGCGCGGGATCGACGTCGATCACACGGACCCGGTGGCCGCGGTGCGCCAGCTCGCGGAGCTGACCTTCGACCATCATGTCTCGCACGAGGCGTTCATCCGGCTGGTGGCGATCGAGAACATCCACCGCGGGACATCCATCTCCCGCATCCCGTCGCTGCGCACGCTGTCGCAGCCTGCCAAGTCGCTGCTCGACGAGATCCTCGCGCGCGGCCGCGATGCCGGCCTGTTCCGCAGCGACGTCGACGCGCTTGACGTGCACCTCGTCATCAGCGCCTACTGCGTCTTCCAGGTCGCGAACCGCCACACGTTCGGGCAGCTCTTCGACATCGACTTCACGGATGCCGCGACCCGTGCGCACCTGCGCAGCATGATCGGCGACGTGGTCGTCGGCTGGCTGCGCACGACTCCCTGACACCGGTGCTTGACACGTCGGATGTTGTCGTGTTCACTGCGAACGTACTAGTTAGTACAAACGCTTCGGACGAAGGAGTACCGTGCACAGCGATCGACGCTTCCTGGTCGGCCTCGTCGGCGACGGTGTCACCCCCTCGCTGACCCCGCCCATGCACATGGCGGAGGCCACCGCCCTCGGGATTCCCTACGTCTACCGCCCGATCGACACGGCGCTCCTCGGCCTCGGCGTGACCGAGCTCGGCGAGATCCTCGCCTGGGCCGAGCGCCTCGGCTTCGACGCGCTCAACATCACCCACCCCTTCAAGCAGGCGGTCCTCCCCCACCTCGACCACGTCGACCCCGTCGCCGCCTCGCTCGGCGCCGTGAACACCGTCCTGCTGACCGCCGAGGGCCGGCTCGGCTACAACACCGACACCACCGGCTTCGCCGCGGCCCTGCGTGAAGGGCTGCCGGGCGTCCCCCGGGAGCGGGTCGTGCAGTTCGGCGCCGGCGGTGCAGGCTCCGCCGTCGCCGACGCACTGCTGCGCGACGGCGTGCGCGAGCTGACCATCGTCGACCTCGACATCGAGCGGGTGGCCGCCCTGGCGGTGCGCGCCGGTGAACGGCACCCCCACGCCGAGGTGCGCCCCGGGACGCCCGCCGAGGCGGCCGACCTGCTCGCCCGCGCCGATGGAGTGGTCAACTGCACCCCGCTCGGCATGGCCGCCCACCCCGGCACCGCGTTCGACCCCGCGCTGCTGCGCCCGCAGACCTGGCTCGCCGACATCGTCTACCGCCCGCTGCGCACCGCCCTGCTGGACGCCGCTCGCGAGCGCGGCTGCCGCACGCTCGACGGCGGCCAGATGGCGGTGCACCAGGCGGTCGACGCCTTCGAGCTGATCACCGGCGTGCGTCCCGACCCCCGACGCATGACCCGGCACTTCCGCGACCTCGTCACCTCCGAGGAGATCCTCGCCCGCTGAGCCGACCGGCAGACGCGGCATCCGTTCCTTCCATCCCACCCCTACCCCCGACAACACCCATCTGATAGAGGAGACTCATGTCCACTCCCGCAACGACGCGGAAGACCCCAGTGCGCGCGGCCATCGCGAGCTTCATGGGGAGCGCCGTCGAGTACTACGACTTCTTCCTGTTCGGCTCCGCGGCCGCGCTCATCTTCCCGAGCGTGTTCTTCCCCTCCAACGACCAGGCGGCCCTCGTCATGTCGTTCGCGACCTTCGGGTTCGCCTACATCGCGCGTCCCGTCGGCGCCGTCATCCTCGGGCACTTCGGCGACCGCGTCGGACGTCAGCGCGTGCTCATGTTCACGCTGCTGCTCATGGGACTGTCGACCTTCGCGATCGGATGCCTCCCCGGCTATGCGCAGATCGGCTGGGCGGCGCCCATCCTGCTGGTGCTCGCCCGACTGCTGCAGGGACTCTCGGCCGCCGGCGAGCAGGCCGGCGCCTCGTCGCTCACGCTGGAGCACGCCCCCGATGACCGTCGCGCGTTCTTCACCTCCTGGACCCTCACCGGCACCCAGGGCGGACAGATCCTCGCGGCCCTCATCTTCGTTCCCGTCGTGGCCCTTCCCGACGACATCAAGTTCTCGTGGGGCTGGCGTATCCCGTTCTGGCTCAGCGCGGTGGTCGTGCTCGTCGCGTGGGTGATCCGTCGCCGGCTGCACGAGACCCCCGAGTTCGAGCAGGCGAAGGCCCGCGGCGAGATCGCTCGGCTCCCGCTCATCCCGCTGCTGCGCCACCACTGGCGCGACGTGATCCGCGTCGTGCTGTGCGCGACCATCTCGGCGGTCTCGACTGTCTTCGGCAACCTCGCCATCGCCTACGGCGTGAAGGTCGGCCTTGCCGCGTCGCTCACACTCTGGCTGGTCGTCGTCGCCAACCTGTTCGCCCTCGGCACGCAGCCGCTGTTCGGCCGCCTCGCCGACCGCATCGGCCGCAAGCCCGTCTTCATCTATGGGGCGCTGGCCTCGGCGGTGCTGATGCCCTTCTACATGCTGTCGATGTCGAGCGGCAACGCGCTGCTGACGTTCGTGCTCGCCGTGCTCACGTTCTCGTTCGGCTACGCGGCCGCGAACGCGGTCTGGCCTGCGTTCTACGGCGAGATGTTCTCGACCCGCGTGCGCTTCTCCGGCATGGCGATCGGCACCCAGCTCGGGTTCCTGGCCGCCGGCTTCGCACCGACCATCGTGACCGCCCTCGGCGGCGTGCAGGTGGGTGGCTGGGTCGTGACGAGCGTGTTCACCGCCGTGGTCGCCCTCATCGCGGCGGGCGCCGCGCTCACCGCACGGGAGACCAAGGATGTCGCGACCGCCGACCTCGGGGAGGCCAGTCCGGCCCCGGTCACCGTGAGGGAGCACGTCGCGGCCTGACCTCCGCTGTCGCAGAGCCCCGACCGCCTTCGGACGGCCGGGGCTCTGCGCATCTCAGGAGCCGATCTCCTGATAGGCCGCGAACAGCAGTGATTCGTCGGGTGCCTGCAGCACGGTGGGACGAGCGAGGTCGTCGAGCACGATGAAGCGCAGCATGGCGCCCCGCGTCTTCTTGTCGCGCTGCATGGTCGCCAGCAGCTGCGGCCAGGCGCCCGCGCGATACGAGGTGGGAAGACCCAGCAACTCCAGAACCGAGCGGTGCCGGTTCGCGACGTCGTCGCTGAGGCGTCCGGCCAGACGCGACAGCTCGGCGGCGAAGACCATGCCGACCGAGATCGCCGCGCCGTGGCGCCAGCGGTAGCGCTCGGCGTGCTCGATGGCGTGACCGAGAGTGTGTCCGTAGTTGAGCACCTCGCGCAGCCCCGCCTCGCGCAGGTCCTCGCCGACGACGCGTGCCTTCATCTCGATGGCGAGCTCGATCGATCGACGGAACGCCTCCGAGCCCGGATCGACGACGGCCGCGGGATCCTTCTCGATGAGATCGAGGATCTCCGGGTACCAGATGAACCCGGCCTTCACGACCTCCGCGAACCCGGCGGTGCGCTCGTGCGCGCTGAGACCGTCGAGGAGGTCGAGGTCGCAGATCACCGCACGCGGCGGCCAGAAGGCGCCCACCAGGTTCTTGCCCTCCGCGGTGTTGATGCCGGTCTTCCCGCCCACCGCGGCATCCACCATCGCCAGCACCGTCGTCGGCACCTGCACGATCGCGACGCCGCGCAGCCAGGTGGCAGCGACGAAGCCCGCGAGGTCCGTGACCGCTCCCCCGCCGAAGCCGACGACCGCGTCGGTGCGGGTGAAATCGGCCTGCCCGAGGATCTGCCAGCAGAACGCCGCGACCTCGACGCGCTTGCCCTGCTCGGCGTCCGGCACCTCGGCCAGCAGCACCTCGCGCGCACCGTCGCCGCGCAGCACCTCGCGCAGCGCAGCCGCCTGATCGGCGAGGGTCGGCGGGTGCACGATGAGCACCTTGCGGGCGGTGGCGGGCAGGGCCTCGGCGACGATGGGCAGGATGCCGCGGCCCACCGTCACGTCGTAGGGGGCGTCTCCGCCGACGGTGATCGTGGTGGTGCTCATGAAGGGGATCCTTCCGTCCGGCGGGCGCGGTCCCAGGCGACGATGCGCTCGACCACGTCCGACAGGGGGCCGTGCGAGGTGTCGAGGGTGAGGTCGGCGACCCGTTCGTAGAGGGCTCGTCGCTCGTCGTAGATGCGGTTCCAGCGGGCGATCGGGTCGTCGCCGGCGAGCAGGGGGCGATCGTCGCCGACGATGCGGGACGCGACGATGTGCGGGGCTACCGTCAGCAGCACGACGTGATGCGCGGCGAGGTCGGCACGGGTCTCCTCGTGCAGCACCGCCCCGCCTCCGAGCGCGATGACGCCGCCGGTCGTCAGGGCCTCGGCGACCGCGGTGCGCTCGATCGCTCGGAACGCCGTCTCCCCGTGCGCCTCGAAGTACGCCGGGATCGGCCCGTGGTCGCGCGTGATGATCTTGTCCGTGTCGAG
>NZ_LMPK01000033.1:242779-250426 GCF_001423825.1 Microbacterium sp. Leaf351 | reverse complement strand
CCTCGTCGACCGCCGCGAGGGCGGCATCGCTCTCCCCCGCCGTCGCGAGCGCGTCGGGGATGTGCGCGAGGTAGGCCTCGAGGTTGCGGCGGGTCTCGTCGACGTGGTCGCCGCCGAACTTCTCGAGCACGACGTCGGCGAGCACGATGGCCACCATCGCCTCGGCGACGACGCCCGCCGCCGGCACGGCGCAGACGTCGGAGCGCTGGTGGTGTGCGGCGGCCGCGTCGCCCGTCGCGACGTCGATCGTGCGCAGGGCGTGCGGCACCGTCGCGATCGGCTTCATACCGGCCCGCACGCGCAGGAGCGTGCCCGTGGACATGCCGCCCTCCGTGCCGCCGGCGCGGTCGCTCGACCGGGTGATGCCGTCCTCGGCGACGAAGAGCTCGTCGTGGGCGGCCGACCCGCGGCGTCGGGTGGTCTCGAAGCCGTCGCCGACCTCGACGCCCTTGATGGCCTGGATGCTCATGAGCGCCTGCGCGAGCTTCGCGTCCAGGCGCCGATCCCACTGCACATGGGAGCCGAGCCCCGGCGGCAGTCCGTAGGCGAGCACCTCGACGATGCCGCCCAGCGTGTCTCCCGCCTTCTTCGCGTCGTCGACCTCCTCGACCATGCGTGCGGATGTCTCCGGGTCGAAGCAGCGCAGCGGGTCGGCGTCGAGGCTGTCGACGTCGTCGGGCGTCGGGCACGGGGCATCCGAGGGCACCTGCACGGGTCCGATCGACAGGGTGTGGCTGACGAGCCGGATGCCGAGCTCGGCGAGGAAGGCGCGCGAGAGGGCTCCGAGAGCCACGCGGGCGGCCGTCTCACGGGCGCTCGCGCGCTCGAGGATGGGGCGCGCCTCGTCGAACGAGTACTTCTGCATGCCGACGAGGTCTGCGTGTCCCGGACGAGGGCGGGTGAGGGCGGCGCCGCGGCCGCGGGAGCGCTCGGTGAGCTCGACCGGCTCGGCGCTCATCACCTCGACCCACTTGGGCCACTCGGTGTTGCCGATGCGCACGGCGATGGGGCTGCCGAGGGTGTAGCCGTGACGTACGCCCGAGGAGATCGTGAGCTCGTCCTCTTCGAACTTCATGCGCGATCCGCGACCGTAGCCAAGCTTGCGTCGGGCGAGGTCGGCCTGGATGGCGGCGCGCGAGACGGGGACACCGGCCGGGAGTCCCTCGACGAGCGCGACGAGTTCGGGGCCGTGCGATTCGCCGGCCGTCAGCACGCGGAGCATTCCCTTAGTCTCCCACGCCGGGGACGACCGCATCCGCCTCTGTGACGGCGGCGCGCATCGCAGCAACGACGCTGGCCTCATCGGGCAGCGGCACCGCCGGATCGCCGTGCAGGAACGCGCTCACCTGCCGCACCGCCTGGTGCAGCAGCATCCCGAGGCCGTTGGCGGAGATCAGGCCTTCTGCCTCCCACGCGCGGGAGAGCGGGGTGGGCCAGGTGCCGTAGGCGACGTCGTAGAGCATGCCGCCGGCCCCCGCGAGGTGCGCGGCCACCCCGGGGGGGAGCTCGGCGTCGGTGGGGATCGTCGCGACGGTCACGGGAACGGGGGTCGCGTCGGCGTCGTCGAACGTCGCCGGGGTCACCTCGACGCCGAGGGTGGCGGCGAGGTCGATGAGCGCCGCCGCAGCCCCGGGGCGGCGGGTCACGACGCTCACCCGGTCGGCGCCGAGACGGTGCAGCGCAACGAGGGCGGAGGTCGCGGTCGCTCCCCCGCCGAGGATGCGCGCGTGCGTCAGCTCGGACACGCCCAGCTCTCGCAGCACCGCGACGAGCCCGGCGACGTCGGTGTTGAAGCCGTCCCAGCCTGATTCTGTGCGCACGAGGGTGTTCACGGCCCCGGTGGTGGTCGCGTCGTCGTCGCGTCGCTCGGCCGCGGCGAAGGCGACGCCCTTGAGCGGCATGGTGAGCGAGAGTCCGCGCACGCGCGTCGCGGCCTCGCCGAGGGCGCCGGGAAAGGCCGACTCATCGACGCGGAGCCGGTCGTAGCTCCACTCCAGGCCGAGGGCGGCGTAGGCCGCGCGGTGCAGCGCGGGCGACTTGCTGTGCGCGATCGGGTCGCCCCACACCTCGCAGCGGGGCGGCGTCAGCATCCCGAGTTCGGGTTCTGCGCGCACCAGGACCGCCACTGTGCCACCGCGGCCTCATGCTCCGCATCGGTGGTGGAGAACACGGTCTCACCGGTGTCGAGGTTGACGGTCACGAAGTACAGCCACGGTCCGTCTGCCGGGTGCACGGCCGCATCGATCGCCGTGTCCCCGGGATTGGAGATGGGTCCCTTCGGCAGCCCCGTGATCACGTACGTGTTCCAGGGGTTGTTGTCCGCCAACGCCGCGGCCGACGAGCTCACGCTGCCGTCGTGCATCTCGCCGTAGCCGTACTGGGCGGTGGAGTCCATCTGGAGCTTCATGCCATCGGCGAGGCGGTTCTGGATGACGCGGGACACCTTGTAGAAGTCGGCGGACTGGCGGGCTTCGCGCTGGATGATCGAGGCGATCGTGAGGATCCGCTGCTGATCGGATGCCGCAACCCCCGCCTGCTGGAGCGACTGCTTCGTGCGGTCGACCATCGCCTTCACGGCCTGCGTCGCGGTGGTGCCGGGATCGAAGGTGTACGTGGCGGGAAAGAGCCAGCCCTCGAGGGAGTCCGCACTGACGCCGTAGTCGGACGGGGTCTTCACCGCTGCCTGCACATCGGCCAGGGGGATGGCCAGATCGTCGGAGAGCGCCTGGGCGATCTGGCTGACCGTGAGACCCTCCCGGATGAGCGCCGTGTTCTGCTGGCGATTCGCGGGGTCCTGGATCGCCGCGAGCGCGGCGGCGGCGGTCATCTGCTTCTGCAGCTTGTAGACGCCGGGCTGGAAGTTCGGGTTCTGCTGCGACTTCACGAGCATGTTGTAGAAGACCGAGGACGTCTTCGTCACGCCGGCCTGGTAGAGCTTCGTCGAGATCGTCATGCCGGTGTCGCCCGAGGCGATCGTGAGGAGTGCTTCGCCGTTGGCGAGTCCGGGGGCATAGTCCGCGGGCTCCTCCCATCCCATGAACGAGCGCACCTTGTCGCCGTACGTGTTCCACACCCACACGCCACCGGCGCCGATACCCCCCAGCAGCACCACGACGATGGCGAGGGCGATCCACCCCCGTGCGCGCCGACGTCGCTTCGAGGGCTTCTTCGGCACGGCTCCGACCGTATCGGACGATGCCCGCCCGGTGAAGAGGTCCGCGAGGTCTCCGGGGGCGGACGCTCTTGCGGCGCCGACTGGAGCTGTGCGCTCCGGCGGCCGAGTGACCGGCGGTGGGGTGCTTCCCGACGGAGGCATGGCGGCGGTGGGCGCCGGGGTCAGGCCGGTGAGGCTCGCGGGGTGGAGCGCGTCGGGTTGACTCGGCACGCGCGGGGGCCACGAGGCCGGTGTCGGGCTGACGGGGGCGGCGTCGGGCGCCGGCTGCTGCTGCCCGGTGGTTTCGCGGGTCAGTCGCTCGCGAAGCTCGCGGCGGGTGAGCGGCGCCGTCTCGGTGCCCGGCTCGGCGGATGCGGGCGTCTCGCCGGTCGCACTCGTCCGCGGCCGGTTGGCGGGCAGCTGCGAGTACAGGGTCGAGAACGGATCGTCCGCGCTCTTCTCGTCAGTCATTCGGCGTGGCCTCCTCGGGCGCGGGCACGACGGCCCCGGGGGTGCGCCCGGTCTGCTTCTCGGTGTCGATCGCGTTCTGCAGGAGAATCACTGCGGCGACCTGATCGACGATGTTACGAGACTGTCGCTGCGAACGCCCGGAGCCACGCAGGGCCGCGTGCGCGGAGACCGTGCTCAGGCGCTCGTCGACGAGGCGCACGGGCACACCGGAGGCGGCGAGTTGCGCCGCGAACTCGCGCGCATCCGCCGTCGACGCGGTCTCCCGACCCGACAGCGCGACGGGCAACCCGACGACGAACTCGATTGCGTCCCACTCCGCGCCGATCTCCCGCACGCGGGCGACGGCCGCGTCTGTGCGCGGCACGGTCTCCACGGGGGTCGCGAGCAAGCCGTCCGGGTCGCAGCGGGCGACGCCGACCCGGGCGGTGCCGACGTCGACGCCGATCCGGATGCCGCGTCGGAACCCCGTCACGTCACGCGACCTCGAGAGCCCGAACCGCCGCCGAGAGCGCATCGGGCAGGAGCGCGGCATCCGTACCGCCGCCCTGGGCGACATCGTCGCGCCCGCCGCCGCCGCCGCCGAGCACGCCGGCCGCGGTCTTCGCGAGCACACCCGCCTTGGCTCCGGCCTCGCGTGCGCGGGCGGTGGTCGCGGCGATCACGACGGGTCGGTCGCCGGCCACGGCGCCGAGCACGATCACGGCGGGCTCGTCGCCGAGTCGATCGCGAACGGCAAGCGCCACCGTGCGCAGGTCGTCGGCCGAGCCGACGGCGCCGATCGCGGCGCTCACGACGCGGAACGGTCCGGTGGTCGTCGCCGACGCGGCGAGCTCGGGGGCGCGCTCGGCGAGCTTGCCGGCCTCGAACGCCGCGATCTTCTTCTCGGCGGCCTTCAGGTTGGCGCCGAGCTCGGCGATGCGCGCGACGAGCTGGTCGCGCGGAGCCTTGAGGTTCGCAGACAGCTCGGCGACCAGCGCTCGTTCGGCCGCGAGCTCGCGGAACGCGTCGTGCCCGACGAGGGCCTCCACACGGCGGTTGGACGCGCCCACCGAGGACTCACTGACGAGCGAGATCAGCCCGATCTCAGCGCTCGTGGCCACGTGGGTTCCCGCACAGAGCTCGCGCGACCACGGGCCGCCGATGTCGACCATCCGCACGGTCTCGCCGTACTTCTCGCCGAACAGCGCCATCGCGCCGAGTTCCTTGGCGTCCGCGAGCGGCAGCACGCGGGTCGTGACCTCGAGGTTGTCGTAGATCGCGTTGTTGGCGATCTCCTCGATCTCCGTGCGCGTCTCGGCCGACAGCGCCTGGCTCCACGAGAAGTCGAAGCGCATGTAGCCGGCGCGGTTCAGCGAACCCGCCTGCGTCGCGGTCTTCCCCAGCGTGTCGCGCAGGGCCGCGTGCACGAGGTGCGTCGCGGAGTGGGCCTGACGTGCTGCGCGACGGTTCGCGCGGTCGACGACGGATGTCGCGGGGGCGCCGAGACCGACGTCGCCGCGGGTCACCTCGACCGTGTGGCTCACAAGGCCGGGCACGGGCTTCTGCACGTCGAGCACCTCGAGCTCGTACCCGGGCCCGACGATCACGCCCTTGTCGGCGACCTGTCCGCCCGACTCGGCGTAGAGCGCGGTCTCCCGCAGGATGACCTCGGCGATCTGGCCCTCGGTCGCGCGGTCGGTCGGCACGCCGTCGACGAGGATGCCGAGCACCGACGACTCGGTCTCGAGGTCGGTGTAGCCGGTGAAGACGGTCTCGCCCTTCGCGCGGAAGTCGCCGTAGACGCTGACGTCGGCGAGGGCGCGCTTGCGGGACTTCGCATCGGCCTTCGCGCGTGCCTTCTGCTCCCGCATCAGGGTGTCGAAGCCGTCGCGATCGACGGTGATGCCCGCCTCCTCGGCGATCTCGAGCGTCAGGTCGATCGGGAAGCCGTAGGTGTCGTGGAGCAGGAACGCCTCGCTGCCGGCGAGCTCGGAGCCACCGGCATCCTTCGTCTGCGTCACCGCGAGATCGAGGATCGTCGACCCCGACGCGAGCGTGCGCAGGAACGTCTCCTCCTCGGCGAACGCGTACTGCGAGATGCGCGCCCAGTCTTCGTCGACGACCGGGTAGGCGCTCTTCATCGCATCGCGCGACGCGGAGAACAGCTCGGGGAAGGTGGGGGCGTCGACGCCGAGCAGGCGCATCGCGCGGATCGAGCGGCGCATGAGCCGGCGCAGGATGTAGCCGCGTCCCTCGTTGGACGGCGTGACGCCGTCGGAGAGCAGCATGAGCGACGAGCGGATGTGGTCGGCGATGACGCGGTAGCGCACGTCATCCTCGTGCACGGCGCCGTACGGCCGTCCCGAGAGCGCGACGGCACGGTCGAGCACCGGACGCACCTGGTCGGTCTCGTACATGTTGTCGACACCCTGCTTGATGAACGCGACACGCTCGAGGCCCATGCCGGTGTCGATGTTCTTCTTGGGGAGCTCCCCCACGACGTCGAACTCGGTCTTCGAGCGCACGTTCGTGATGGCGTACTGCATGAACACGAGATTCCAGATCTCGGTGAAGCGGCTGTCGTCGACCGCAGGGCCGCCGTCGCGGCCGTACTTGGGGCCGCGGTCGAAGTAGATCTCCGAGCAGGGGCCGGCGGGGCCCGGCTGGCCGGTGGACCAGTAGTTGTCCTCGGCGCCGAAGCGCTGGATGCGCTCCTCCGGGAGTCCGGCGATCTTCTTCCACAGCGAGGCGGCTTCGTCGTCGTCCTCGTAGACGGTGACCCACAGGTCGCGCTCGTCGAACCCGAGGCCGCCGTCGGCCTCGCTCGAGGTGAGCAGCTCCCACGCGTAGCCGATCGCGCCTTCCTTGAAGTAGTCGCCGAACGACCAGTTGCCGAGCATCTGGAAGAACGTGCCGTGACGGGCGGTCTTGCCGACCTCTTCGATGTCGTTCGTGCGGATGCACTTCTGCACGTCGGCGGCGCGCGGGTACGGCGGCGGAACGGTGCCGTTGAGGTAGGGGATGAAGGGCACCATGCCCGCGATCGTGAACAGGATCGACGGGTCGTCGCTGACGAGGGACGCCGACGGCACGATGGTGTGGCCGTTGCGCTCGAAGTAGTCCAGGTAGCGCTGCGCGATCTCGGCGGTCTTCATGCGGGAGTCCTCATGGTGAACGGGCGGTGCCGGAGCCCGGCCCGCGGATGTCTCGGGGTGATCAGTCGTTCGCCGGCCGGGAGGCGGCATCCGCGACGGCCTCGGCGGCCTCGTGGACGGCGTCGCCGACGGTCTCGCCGAAGCGCGCCTGCTGCTCGCGGTACGCGTCGGTGACGCGTTCGGTGAACTCGGTGATGCGCGCGTCGATGTCGGCGAGCACCTCGTGACCGCGAGGATCCTTGTTCACGACGTGCGCGACCACGAAGCCGGCAGCGGCGCCGAGCACGAACCAGAGCACGTTCTTCACAGTCAGATCACTTCCTCGTCGGGCGCGACTCTCACGTCCGTGGTCCATCGTAGGCGACGGGTGGTGTCCGTCGGCGGGCGCCGGCGGCGCAGATGCGAGAAGGGCGCCGGGTTTCCCCGACGCCCTTCTCGGTGCGACTCAGCGTGCGGCGTAGTACTCGACGACGAGCTGCACGTCACAGGTGACGGGCACCTCGACGCGCTTCGGGCGACGCACGAGGCGCGCCTGGAGCTTGTCGAGCTCGACCTCGAGGTAACCCGGAACGGCCGGCAGCACGTCGGCGTGACCGCCGGCGGCCGCGACCTGGAAGGGCTCGCTGCCCTCGCTGCGGGCCTTGACGTGGATGAGCTGGCCGGGCTTCACGCGGAACGACGGGCGGTCCACGATCTGGCCGTCGACCAGGATGTGACGGTGGGTCACGAACTGGCGGGCCTGGGCGGTGGTGCGGGCGAAGCCGGCGCGCAGCACGAGCGCGTCGAGACGCATCTCGAGCAGCTCGACCAGGTTCTCACCGGTCAGGCCGTCGGTGCGGCGGGCCTCATTGAACGCGATGCGCAGCTGCTTCTCGCGGATGCCGTACT
>NZ_LMPK01000033.1:237871-242705 GCF_001423825.1 Microbacterium sp. Leaf351 | reverse complement strand
GAGTGCCACGCCGAGGGCGCGGGACAGGCGGACCTTGCGGCGGTCCTGGGACTTCGTGACCACGAAGTGTTCCTTCCGATGACGCGGCCGTGTCTCTCACGGCCCGCGGACGTATCTCCCTCTCCCGCCCTCTCGGTGTGCACGCCGGGGCGCACCGTGAGGTGTTCCAGGAAGGAGGGGATGCCCGAAAACCGGTTTCGAGCCGGTCCATGCTACCAGACCGCCCCGCGCCGGCCGGGCCTCGTCATCCGTCGCCCAGAATGCGCCGGATGCGCTCGAGCCGAGCCTGCACGTCGCGCTCCTGGCCGTGCGCCGTCGGCGTGTAATAGCGGCGCCCGACCAGTGGGTCGGGAAGGTACTGCTGTGCGGCGACGCCGAGGTCGGTGTCGTGCGGATAGACGTAGCCCTTGCCGTGTCCGAGCCGCTTCGCGCCCGCGTAATGCGCGTCGCGCAGATGCGGCGGAACGGCGCCGAACGACCCCGCCCGCACGTCGGCGATGGCCGCGTCGATCGCCAGGTACGCCGCGTTCGACTTCGCGGTCGTCGCGAGGTACGCGGTCGCCTCGGCGAGCGGGATGCGCCCCTCGGGCATGCCGATGAACGCGACCGCGTCGGCGGCGGCGACGGCGATCTGCAGCGCGTGCGGATCGGCGAGGCCGATGTCCTCGGCGGCGGAGATGACGAGGCGTCGGGCGATGAACCGCGGGTCCTCCCCCGCCTCGATCATGCGCGCGAGGTAGTGGATCGCGGCATCCACATCGGAACCGCGGATCGACTTGATGAAGGCGCTGATCACGTCGTAGTGCTCGTCGCCCTGCCGGTCATAGCGCAGGAGCGCGCGGTCGACCGCCGCCGCGACGTGCTCGGCCGTGACCCGGGGTGTCGCCTCGTCGTCATCGGATGCCGCGGCCCCCGCCGCGAGCGTCGCCGCCGCCTCCAGCGCGGTCAGCGCCCGACGCGCGTCACCGGATGCGAGCCGCACCAGCGCGCCGCGCGCGTCGTCGTCTAGCGCCACCGCGCCGGAGAGCCCGCGCGGATCGGCGACCGCGCGGTCGACGAGCGACCCGAGGTCGTCGTCGGTGAGCGCGCGCAGCGTCAGCAGCAGCGAGCGCGACAGGAGAGGCGCGATGACCGAGAAGGACGGGTTCTCGGTCGTCGCGGCGATCAGCACGACCCAGCCGTTCTCGACGCCCGGCAGCAGGGCGTCCTGCTGCGCCTTCGTGAAGCGATGGATCTCGTCGAGGAACAGGATCGTGGACTGCCCGTACAGGTCGCGCTGGTTCAGGGCGTCCTGCATGACCTCGCGCACGTCCTTCACCCCCGCGGTGATGGCCGACAGCTCGACGAACCGGCGCCCCGACGAGCGGGCGATCGCCTGCGCGAGCGTGGTCTTGCCGGTGCCGGGCGGCCCCCACAGGATGACCGACACCGCGGCGGCGCTGCGGGAGTCGGGCGAGGCGAGCGCCACGAGCGGCGACCCCGGACGCAGCAGATGCCCTTGACCCGCTACCTCGTCGAGCGACGTCGGGCGCATGCGCACCGCCAGCGGCGTCGGGGACGACAGCAGGGGCGCGGAACTCACCACGCCAGGCTAGCGGCGCCATGAGACACCGACGCTTTGGCCGCCCACCGGATCACTGCGTAGGATCGGTGCGCTCAACGACCAGTGCAGGAGGACCCGTGGCCGCAGGCGGAAAGTCGCGCGACGAGAGGGTGGCGCGCGAGCGCGCCAGGGCGTACCAGGCCCGCCGTGCGCTGCACGAGGCGAGCCGGCGCCGTCGCGTCCGCGACAACACGATCGCCGCCGTCGCCGGCGGCATCCTGATCCTCCTCCTCGCGGCGGGTCAGTTCGCCTACTACTCCGTCGGACCCGGCGCGCCCGCGCCGTCGCCCAGCCCCACCCCGACCGTGAACCCGAGCGATCAGCCGCTCTTCTTCCCGACCCCCCGCGCGACGGATTCGCCCAGTCCGACCCCGTGACGCGTGACGACGCCCCGACCGGGCCGTCGGAGGGCGCGTACTAGGCTGAGCACGTCCATCCGACCGCCCGGCGAACCGCTTGAGGTGCACCCGTGACTGCCACGAACGACCAGACTCCTGACGTCCCCGCCGCCGAGGCGGACCCGACGCCCGAGACCCCGGCCGAAGAGACCCCTGCCACCGACGTCACTGCAGACGTCGAGGCCACCCCCGACGTCGCCGACGAGGCGTCTGCCCCGGCCGCGATCGCCGCGGTCGAGGCATCCGGGGACGAGGCGCCCGCGGTCGAGAGCCCGGCGCCCGACGCTCCGGTCGAGGACGACACGGTGACGGCTGCCGCGCCGGCACCGGCACCCGTTCCGTCACCGTCGCGCGCGATCCCCGTGCCCACCCGCCCGCGCTCCGCCGCGCCGGTGGCTGCGCCCGCCGCGACCACGGAGCCCTGGGGGCGTGTGGAAGAGGACGGCACCGTGTCGGTGCGCGAGTCCGCCGGATGGCGCATCGTCGGCCAGTACCCCGACGGGTCCACCGACGAGGCCCTCGCCTACTTCGAGCGCAAGTACGCCGATCTCGCGGGCGAGGTGGTGCTCCTCGAGGCGCGTCACCGCCGCGGAGGCGCGGGCGCCGCCGACCTGAGCTCCACCGCCGCCGCCGTGCGCGAGCGCGTCGTGGGCGCGGCCGCGGTCGGCGACCTCGAAGGACTCGCCGCGCGACTCGACGCTCTCGTGGCGGCGCTGAGCGCCGCCACCGAGGTCGAGGCGCAGCAGGCCAAGGAGGCCGTCGACGAGGCGATCGCCGAGCGCACCGCGATCGTGGAGAAGGCGGAGGCTCTCGCCGCCCGCGACCCTCAGAGCGTGCAGTGGAAGCAGACCACGGCCGACATCGCCACGCTCTTCGACCAGTGGCAGAACCACCAGCAGAACGGTCCTCGTCTCCCCCGCGCCGTCTCTCAGAAGCTCTGGGGCCGCTTCCGTGACGCGCGCGCGACGATCGACCGTCACCGTCGCGCCTACTTCGCCGACCTCGACGAGACCCACAAGTCGGCGCGCGACAGCAAGTCGCGTCTGGTCGAGCGGGCCGAGGCCCTCGCCCCGCGCGGCGAGGACGGCATCGCCGCCTACCGCACCCTCCTCGACGAGTGGAAGAGCGCGGGCCGCGCGGGCAAGAAGATCGACGACGCCCTGTGGGCCCGGTTCAAGGCCGCCGGTGACGTGCTCTACGGCGCCCGTTCCGACCGCGAGAGCGTCGAGGCCGAGGAGTCGAAGGAGCGCATCGAGCTCAAGCGGGCGCTGCTCACCGAGGCCGCCGCGGTTCCGGGCGAGAAGGACCTTGCCGCCGCGCGGCAGTTGCTCACCGGTCTCCAGCGTCGCTGGGACGAGATCGGCCGCATCTTCCCCCGTGACAAGGAGCGCCAGCTCGACGACGAACTTCGTCGCATCGAGCAGGGCGTGCGCGACCGCGAGCAGACGCACTGGCGTGAGAACAACCCCGAGACGAAGGCGCGTGCGAACGACATGACGCGTCAGCTCGAGGATGCCATCGCGAAGCTCGAGGACGACCTCGCCGCGGCGAAGGCGACCGGCGACAGCCGCAAGGTCAAGGCGGCGACCGAGGCGCTCGAGGCGCGTCGCGGCTGGCTGCGCGCCATCGGCGGCTGACGCCTTCTCCACAGCTTCGACCCGCCGGTCCGGCGAGCGGATGCCGCGTGCGGCACCATGGCTCGCATGGGATCGCCGTTCGTGTACGTCGCAGGTGACCGCTTGTCGGTCGCGGAGTTGAGTGCGGCGCGCATCGACGGCGACCTCGTCGAGGTCGGCGATGCGTTCATGCCCGCCGACGCCATCGAGACCCCCGCGATCCGGGCGGCCTCCCTCGCCCAGCTTGTGCCGGCCAACACCGCGCTCGTCGGTCGCAGCGCCGCCTGGGTCCACGGAGCGTTGCTCCCGCTGCCCGAGCGTCAGAGCGTGCAGCGCGCGGTCGCGCACCGCATCGGCCAGCCCGTCGACCGGCGCCTCGTGTACAGCGATCAGGGTCTTCCCGCCGACGCCGTCGAGCTCTGCGGCGGCGTGGCTGTGACATCCGCCGTGTACACCACGACCGACCTCGCCCGTGCGGGCGACGACGTCGCGGTGCGCGCGCTGTGCGACGCTCATCCCGCGCCGGCTGTGCGGGTACGTGACGCCTACGCTCTGCTGCAGGCGGCGGGCCCGCTGCACCACAAGCGCCGCGGCCTCGCGCTGCTGGAGGCTCTGATCGACGAGCTCAGGACGACGTGACGCGGTAGACGTCGTAGACCGCGTCGATGCGACGCACCGCGTTGAGCACGCGGTCGAGGTGCACGGTGTCGCCCATCTCGAACACGAACCGGCTGAGCGCGAGGCGGTCGTCGGTGGTCGACACCGTCGCCGACAGGATGTTGACGTGATGCTCGCTGAGCACGCGGGTCACGTCGCTGAGCAGTCCCGATCGGTCGAGGGCCTCGACCTGGATCTGCACCAGGAACACGCTCTTCGTGGTCGGTGCCCACTCGACGTCGATGAGCCGCTCCGGGTTGTCCATGAGCGCCTTCACGTTCGTGCAGTCGGTGCGGTGCACGGAGACGCCGCTGCCGCGCGTCACGAACCCGACGATCTCGTCGCCCGGGACCGGGGTGCAGCACTTCGCGAGTTTCACGAGGATGTCGGGAGCGCCGCGCACGAGGACGCCCGAGTCACCGTCACGCGGCGCGCGGCTGCGGCCGACGTGGGGCAGCTCGATGGCCCCCGTGGAGGTATCCCCCTCCGCGACGAGCGCGGTGACCTTCTCGATGACCGATTGGGTGGAGACGTGCCCTTCGCCGACGGCGGCGTACAGG
>NZ_LMPK01000033.1:237742-237814 GCF_001423825.1 Microbacterium sp. Leaf351 | reverse complement strand
GTTGCAGGGGCAGGTTCTGCCGCCGCATCGCGCGGGCGATCGACTCCTTGCCCTGTTCGATCGCCTCTTCTC
>NZ_LMPK01000033.1:226181-237631 GCF_001423825.1 Microbacterium sp. Leaf351 | reverse complement strand
CCTCGACGACGTCGCCCGAGTTCAGTTCGCTCTCGAGCGGAACGAGACGCCCGTTGACCTTCGCCCCCATCGTGCGATGGCCGATCTCGGTGTGCACCGCATAGGCGAAGTCGACCGGAGTCGCGCCGGACGGGAGCCCGATCACGCGTCCCTTCGGCGTGAAGACGTAGACCTCCTTGGCGCCGATCTCGAACCTCAACGACTCGAGGAACTCGCCGGGGTCAGCGGTCTCGGCCTGCCAGTCGGAGATGTGGGCGAGCCACGCCATGTCGGTGTCGACGGTGCGGTCGTCGGTGCGACTGCCCGACATCCGCTCCTTGTACTTCCAGTGCGCCGCGACGCCGTACTCGGCCTGCTGGTGCATCTCGTTCGTGCGGATCTGGATCTCGACCGTACGACCGCCCGGGCCGATCACCGTGGTGTGCAGCGACTGGTAGAGGTTGAACTTCGGCGTCGCGATGTAGTCCTTGAAGCGGCCGGGTAGTGGCGTCCAGCGGGCGTGGATCGAGCCCAGCACGGCGTAGCAGTCGCGCACGGTCGCGACGATCACGCGGATGCCGATCAGGTCGTAGATGTCGTCGAACTCCCGACCGCGCACCACCATCTTCTGATACACGGAGTACAGCTGCTTCGGACGACCCATGACGCGCCCGCGGATGCGCAGCTCGCGCAGATCCGCATCGACGGAGTCGATCACACTGTGCACGTACTGCTCGCGCTGGGGCGTGCGCTGCTTGACCAGACTCTCGATCTCGGCGTAGAGCTTGGGGTGCAGTACGGCGAACGAGAGGTCCTCGAGCTCCGACTTGATCGCCTGGATGCCGAGGCGGTGCGCGAGCGGAGCGTAGATCTCGAGAGTCTCGCGCGCCTTCTTCTGCGCCTTCTCGGGCGGCACGAAACCCCACGTGCGCGCGTTGTGGAGCCGGTCGGCGAGCTTGATGAGGAGCACGCGGATGTCTCGCGACATCGCGACGATCATCTTGCGGACCGTCTCGGCCTGCGCGCTCTCGCCGTACTTGACCTTGTCGAGCTTCGTGACGCCGTCGACGAGCATCGCGACCTCGTCGCCGAACTCCGCCGTCAACTGGTCGAGGCTGTAGTCCGTGTCCTCGACGGTGTCGTGCAGCAGGGCCGCAGCGATCGCCTTCGGTCCGAGACCGAGATCGGCGAGCACCTGAGCGACCGCGAGCGGGTGCGTGATGTACGGCTCACCGCTCTGGCGCTTCTGGTCGCGGTGCGCGCGCTCCGCGACGGTGTATGCGCGCTCGATGACAGCGAGGTCGCCGCGCGGATGATGCGTGCGCACCGTGCGCACGAGCTGGTCGACATCGTCGCGCCGGTGCGCGCGGGAGAAGATCCGAGGCACGAGCCGCCGCAGCGAAGAGGCCTGGGGCGCGGCCGGAACGGTCTCGGTCACTCGCGTCTCACCGCCCTTCGCCGGATCGGATCATCCTACGCCCGCTGCCGAGGTGGACGGCCGCTCAGGCGGCGACCTCTGCCTTGCTCCGAGAGGCGCGCACGCGGGCGTCGCGCGCCTTGACCTTCGGCTCGTTCTCACGGAACAGCGAGTACAGCGGCGCCGCCACGAAGATCGTCGAGTAGGCAGCCACGATCGTTCCGACGAAGATCGACAGCGAGATGTCGGTGAGCGTCTGTGCACCCAGCCAGAACGCGCCGATGAACAGGATCGCACCGGTCGGGAGCACCGCGACGATGGTCGTGTTGATCGAACGGATGAGCGTCTGGTTGACAGCCAGGTTCACCGACTCGCCGAACAGGCGACCGGCCGCCTCACCGCCTTCGCGCGTGTTCTCCCGGATCTTGTCGAACACGACTGTCGTGTCGTAGAGCGAGTACGCCAGGATCGTGAGGAATCCGATCACCGCGGCGGGCGAGATCGCGAAGCCGCAGACCGCGTAGATGCCGATCGTGATCACCAGCACGTCCACCACGCCGATGACGGCCGCGGCCGACATCTTCCACGTGCGGAAGTAGAGCGCGAGGATGAGGAACGTCAGCGCGAGGAAGATCGCGAGTCCCCAGAGCGACTGGCGCGTGACATCCGCGCCCCACGCCGGACCGATGAACGAGTCGGTGACGTCGGTCTGCGGCACGTCGAACGCCGTGGCGAGCGCCTGGCTGACCTGCTGGGTCTGCTCGGGCGTCATCTGGTTCGTCTCGACCTGAACCGAGGTGCCCCCGACCGTGGTGACGCTCGAGACCGAGCCGGGGACGACACCGTTGACGGCGTTCGTCGCGGTGAGCTGATCGGGGTTCGTCAGACCGCTCACGGTGAACTGCGAGCCGCCGGTGAACTCGATCGAGAAGTGGATCGGGCGCACGAGGGGAACGAGCACCGACGCGATCACGAGCACCGCCGCGATGATGAACCACACACGACGACGGCCGACGAAGGGGAAGGACGTCTTGCCGGTGTAGAGGTCGTTTCCGAGCTGATTCATGGAGCGCATCAGTCGTCTCCCTCCTTGGTCGCGGTCGTGGTCCCGCCGCCGAGTTCGGCCGCGCGCTTTCGCTCGGCGATCGTCTGCCGGCGCTCCGCCTCCTTGCGCGACTTGGCCGAACGCCCGGCGGTCGCCGCTGCCGGGGCGCGGAACTGGGCGCGGCCGCGGTAGACGGCGCCGAGCGCCTCGGGGTCGAGACCCGAGAGCGGGTGCCCCGAGCCGAAGAACCGGGTGCGTGCCAGCAGCTGCATGACAGGGTGCGTGAACAGGATGAAGATGAGCACGTCGATCGCGGTCGTGATGCCGAGCGTGAACGCGAAGCCCTTCACCGTCGCATCCGCGAGGATGTAGAGCACGACGGCCGCGAGCACGTTGATCGACTTCGAGATGTAGATCGTGCGCTTCGCCCGGCCCCAGCCGTCCTCGACGGCGGAGGTGATCGACTTGCCGTCGCGCAGCTCGTCGCGGATGCGCTCGAAGTACACGATGAACGAGTCGGCGGTGAAGCCGATCGTCACGATCAGACCGGCGACACCGGCGAGAGAAAGGCGGAAGCCCATGCGCCACGCCAGGATGCAGAGCACCGCGTACGTGATGACCGCCATCACCGCGAGGGACGCGATGATCACCGAGCCGAGAGCCCGGTAGACGATGAGCGAGTAGATCGCGACGAGCGCCAGACCGATGAGTCCCGTGATCAGACCGATCATGAGCTGCTGTGAGCCGAGGGTCGCCGAGATGGTGTCGGAGCTCTGCACCGAGAAGCTCAGCGGCAGAGCACCGAACTTGAGCTGGTCGGCGAGCGTGGTCGCGCTCTCCTGCGTGAACGAGCCCGAGATCTGCGGTTTGCCGTCGGTGATCACGGCGTTCATGCTGGGGGCGGAGAGAACGGATCCGTCCAGCACGAAGGCGAACTGGTTGAGCGGCGCCGTCTGGCTGTAGAGGCGCTTGCTGATGTCGCCGAAGGTCTGGGTTCCCTCGCCGTTGAACACGAGGTTCACGACCCACTGGCCGTTCTGCGTGTTCAGACCGGCACTGGCGTCGGTGATGGCGGAGCCGTCGAGCTCGACGGGCCCGAGGATGTACTTCGCGGTGTTGGTCGAGTCGCAGGTGACGAGCGGCTTGTCCTTGGGCGCGTTCGCGGGGTCGTTCGTCGTCGCCGAGCAGTTGTAGGCCTGATACTCCGCCTGCAGCGCCGGGGTGATCCACGAGGTGTCACTGCCGCTCGTGGGCGACGCGGTCGGGGTCGACTGCAGGGTGGGCGCCGGCGTCGGGTAGGGCGTCTGGTTCCCGTCCTGTCCGGTGAAGCTGCCGGTGACGTCGGCCGACGTGTACAGCACGGCCCGCAGCTGCAGCTGGGCCGAGGCCTCGATGCGCTGTCGCGTCTGCTCGTCCGCCGTTCCGGGGATCTGCACGACGATGTTGCGGCCGCCCTCTGTCGAGACGGATGCCTCGGACACACCCGACGCGTCGATGCGCTGGCGGATGATCGACACCGCCTGGTTCATCTGCGTGTCGGTGGGTGCCGCGCCGTCGACGGTCTGCGCCTGCAGGATAATCTGCGTGCCGCCCTGGAGGTCGAGCGCGAGCTGCGGGGCCCACGACGACTTCTGGAACACGTAGACGCCGAGGGCGTTGATGCCGAACAGCACGGCGATCACGGCCAGCAGGCCGATGAGGGCACGCCAGGCGTGCTTGACGGGGGTGGATGTCGCCACTGATCAGGTCTTTCGGAAGGGGTGCGCGGGCACCGTGTCAGGCGTCGGTGCCGTTCTTCTTCTCGTCGTCGGCGTCGGCGGCCTTCTTCTGGTCGTCGCTGATCGAGGAGATCTCGCCGCTGGCGACGCCGGCCTCGTACTCGTCGTGGGTGGCCTCGGCCTCGAGGTACTCGTCCTCGGTGACGACCTCGTCGATCGGGTCGACGACGCGAAGGATCGCCTGGCTGTGTACCTCGATCTCGACGCCGGGGGCGATCGAGACCACGGCCGGCTGGTCGAGGTTGTCGGAGTCGAAGGTCACGATGGTGCCGTACAGGCCTCCCTGCAGCAGCACCTTGGCGCCGGGGACGGTCTGACGCGCGCGGGCCTCGACCTCGGCCTTCTGCTTCTGCATGCGGCGTCGGGAGCTCCAGAACATGAAGACCAGGAGCAGGACGAGCAGGATGAGCAGGCCGTAGTTGCTGAAGAACGTGCCGAAGTCCATGCGGGCGCGGAGCCTTTCAGATGAGGCGCACTCAAGATGGGCGCCGTAGGGAGAGGGCGGCGAAAGCCTTCAGCGATTATAGGTCATCCATATCGAGCGTTCCGGTCGCATGTGCCGGGGCCACACCGAGATGGGCATACGCCTCGGGCGTGGCGACGCGCCCGCGGGGCGTGCGACCCATGAGTCCGATGCGCACGAGGTAGGGCTCGACGACCGACTCGATCGTGTCGGCCTCCTCTCCGACCGTCACCGAGAGGGTGCCGAGGCCGACGGGCCCGCCGCCGAACCGGCGGATCAGAATGTCGAGCACCGCCCTGTCGAGCCGATCGAGACCGATCGGGTCGACGTCGTAGAGCTCGAGCGCGGCGCCGACGGCCGCGACATCCGTGCCCGCGCCCCCGTGTACGAGCAGGTAGTCACGTACGCGGCGCAGCAGTCGGTTCGCGATGCGGGGTGTCCCCCGGGAGCGGCGGGCGATCTCGGCGCGGGCGCGGGCGGACAGTTCGACCCCGAGCACGATTGCCGAGCGCTCGACGACGCGTTCGAGCTCGGCGGGGTCGTAGTACTCCAGATGGGCGGTGAAGCCGAACCGGTCGCGCAGTGGGTTCGGCAGCATGCCGGAGCGCGTCGTCGCGCCCACGAGCGTGAAGGGGGCGAGATCGAGCGGGATCGAGGTGGCGCCGGCGCCCTTGCCCACCATGATGTCGATGCGGAAGTCCTCCATCGCGAGATACAGCATCTCCTCCGCCGAACGGGCCATCCGGTGGATCTCGTCGATGAACAAGACCTCCCCCGGCTGCAGGCTCGACAGCAGCGCCGCGAGGTCCCCCGCGTGCTGGATCGCGGGGCCGCTCGAGAGCCTCAGGGGACGCCCGCTCTCGTGCGCGACGATCATCGCAAGAGTGGTCTTGCCGAGCCCCGGGGGGCCGGCGAGCAGGATGTGATCGGCGGGCCGCTCCTGGATGCGGGCGGCATCGAGCAGCAGCTGCAACTGCCCGCGCACCTTGGGCTGCCCGATGAACTCGGCGAGCGACGTCGGGCGCAGTGCGCCCTCGATGGCGAGCTCGGTCTCATCGACCGCCTGCGGGTTCACCTCATCCACGCACATGCTCCCCTCGCGCGGGCCCGAGCTCGGCGAGGGCGAGCCGGAGCAAGGCGGGAACGCTGCGTTCGGTCGCGGGCGCGCTCTCGATGACGGATGTCGCGGTCTCCTGTGCGACCCGGTCGTTCCAGCCGAGACCGTTCAGGGCCGCGGTGAGCTGGGTGAGCAGCGCCGCGTCTCCCCCGCCCGTCGGAGAGGTCGAGGCAGCTGACGGCGGGGCGAGGCGCCCGGCGAGCTGCACGACGATGAGCTTTGCCGTCTTCGGGCCGATCCCGGAGACGCGCCGGAACGGCGCGTCGTCCTCGGCGGCAACGGCGGCGGCGATCTGGTCGATCGACAGGTGCGAGAGCACGCCGAGGGCCGACTTCGGACCGACGCCGGAGACGCCGAGGAGCGCCAGGAACACGACGAGCTCGGCGCGCTCGGTGAACCCGACGAGCTGCATCGCGTCTTCGCGCACGACGAGATGCGTGTGCAGCAGCACCTCGGCGCCGGGAGTCAGGCTGTGGGCGACGGGCTGCGTCACTGCGACGGCGTAGCCGACACCGCCCGTTTCGACGACGACGGTGTCGCCGTCGACGTACAGCACGGAGCCGCGCACGGAAGCGATCATGGCTCCACCCTACGAGACGGTTCGCAGATATGTTCGAGCGACACGCTAGCGGCGGGCGCGGCGCTCGGCGTCGGCCCAGGCGCGCTGCGCCGGCGTCAGGGCGGATGCCCCGGGGGCGGCGGGGCCGCGACGCCAGGCGTGGCAGAGCGCGAGGGCCAGGGCGTCCGCGGCATCCGCCGGCTGCGGGGGTGCGTCGAGGCGCAGCAGGCGCGCGATCATCGCCTGCACCTGCGCCTTGTCGGCTGAGCCGTAGCCGGTGACGGCGGCCTTCACCTCGGACGGAGTGTGGGTCGCGGCCTCGAGGCCGAACTCGGCGGCGACGAGCAGCGCGATGCCGCTCGCCTGGGCCGTCCCCATGACGCTGTGCCGGTTGTGCTGGGCGAAGACGCGCTCGACGGCGACCACGTGGGGCTGATGGACGGCGACGACCTCGCGGATACCGTCGGCGATGAGGCGCAGGCGCCGCTGGATCGCGAGGTCGGGTGAGGAGCGCACGACCCCGACGTGCACGAGGCGCGCAGAGCGGTCGGGAGCGACATCCACCACGCCCACGCCGCAGCGGGTGAGGCCGGGGTCGATGCCCAGCACGCGCAGCGAAGGGGTGGTCACTCCCCCACGCTAACGATCGCGGGTCGCGGCGCTCGAGCGGCGCGCCCGCGTGCGATCACTCGTCCTCTTCGAGCTCGGCCTGCACCTCGGCGGTGAGGTCGAAGTTCGAGTAGACGTTCTGCACGTCGTCGCTGTCCTCGAGGGCGTCGATGAGGCGGAACACCTTGCGGGCGGTCTCGGCGTCGATCTCGACCTTGAGGGTCGGGACGAACTCGACGTCGGCCGACTCGTACTCGATGCCGGCGTCGACGAGCGCGCTGCGGACGGCCACGACATCGGATGCCTCGGTGATGACCTCGAAGCCCTGGGCGTGGGGCTCGATCTCCTCGGCGCCCGCCTCGAGGGCCGCGAGCATGACGTCGTCCTCGGTCGTGCCCTCCTCAGAGACGACGATGACGCCCTTGCGGGAGAAGTTGTAGGCGACCGAACCGGGGTCCGCGAGGGTGCCGCCGTTGCGGCTGAGTGCCGTGCGCACCTCGGCCGCGGCGCGGTTCTTGTTGTCGGTCAGACACTCGATCATGAGGGCGACGCCGTTGGGACCGTAGCCCTCGTACATGATCGACGAGTACTCGACCGACTCGCCGCCGATGCCGGCGCCGCGCTTGATCGCGCGGTCGATGTTGTCCTTGGGCACCGAGGTCTTCTTGGCCTTGAGCACTGCGTCGAAGAGGGTCGGGTTGCCCTGCAGGTCGGCACCGCCGAGCTTGGCTGCGACCTCGATGTTCTTGATGAGCTTCGCCCACGACTTCGCGCGGCGGGCGTCGACGACCGCCTTCTTGTGCTTGGTCGTGGCCCATTTGGAGTGTCCGGACATAGGCTCCAGTTTACGGGCGTGCGGCGAGGATCTTCACGAGGGTGCGGAGATTGCGCGTCGTGGTGCGCTCCCGCCAGGTGCGACGCGCGACCGCCTTCGCGAAGGGGGTGTCGGTCGAACGTCCCTTGGGTGGGTTCCAGTACACGACGGCGCCGTCGCGGGCGACCGGATCGAGGTCGTCGTCGCGGGGCTCGTCGATGAGGGATGCCGCGGTCTGCGCGGTGTCGCAGAAGATCACCCAGGGCTGCCGCGCGGTGTCGTCGGCCGCGAACGGGAACCCGCCGATCGCCTCTTCGACGGCCTCCCGGGCAACGAGCAGCAGGTGCGCGTCGTAGTCGTAGTGGCGTCCGAGCGCCGCCTCGAGCCTCGCGCGGAGAGCCGCGGCATCCGCTCGCTCGGTCGGGTGGTCGAACACGACGTTGCCGCTCGCGAGCACCGGCACGACGTCAGTGCCCCCGATGCCCGTCACGATCTCGCGCAGCTCGGCGTTGCGCACGGTCGCGCCGCCGACGTTGACCCCGCGCAGCAGGGCGATCCAGCTGGTCACGTCGCGAGACTACGCGGCGGGGACGACATCGAACGGATGCCGCGGCTCACGCCGCCGCGACGGCGTCGAGCAGCAGGCGGTGGAACCTCAGCTCCCCCGTGACCTCGGGGTGGAACGACGTGCCGAGCAGGGGGCCCTGCCTCACGGCGACGACCCGCCCGTCGGAGAGGTGGGCGAGCGGTTCGGCCCGGGCGCCGACCTGTTCGATGAGCGGTGCGCGGATGAACGCGGCGTGCACAGGCGGTGCGCCGAGGGAGGGCACGTCGAGGTCGGTCTCGAACGAGTCCACCTGGCTGCCGAACGCGTTGCGGCGCACCGTCACGTCGAGGCCGCCGAAGGTCTGCTGCCCGGCGATGCCGTCGACGATGCGCTCGGCGAGCAGGATGAGGCCGGCACAGGTGCCGTACACCGGGAGCCCTCCGGCGATCGCCTCGCGCAGGGGGTCGCGCAGCTCGAAGGCGCGGGCGAGCTTGTCGATGACGCTCGACTCGCCGCCCGGGATCACGAGCCCCTGCACGGCGGCGAGGTCTTCGGGGCGCCGCACCCTGGCGACATCCGCCCCCAGCGCCGCCAGGGCGACGGCGTGCTCGCGCACGTCGCCCTGGAGCGCGAGCACCCCGATGCGCGGGCTGGTCACCAGCCGCGCTCGGCGAGGCGGTGCGGTGCGGCCAGGTCGGTGACATTGATGCCGACCATCGCCTCGCCGAGTCCGCGCGAGACCTCGGCGATGACGGCCGGGTCGTCGTAGAACGTGGTCGCCTTCACGATGGCGGCGGCGCGCTCGGCCGGGTTGCCGCTCTTGAAGATGCCGGAGCCGACGAACACGCCGTCGGCACCGAGCTGCATCATCATGGCCGCATCCGCGGGGGTGGCGACGCCGCCGGCGGTGAAGAGCACGACAGGGAGCGTGCCGGTCTCGGCGATCTCGGCGACCAGCTCGTAGGGCGCCTGCAGCTCCTTTGCGGCGACGTAGAGCTCGTCCTTGGTGAGGGAGCGCAGCACGTTGATCTCGCTCGTGATCTTGCGGATGTGCTTGGTCGCCTCGGACACGTCGCCCGTGCCGGCCTCGCCCTTCGAGCGGATCATCGCCGCACCCTCGTTGATGCGGCGCAGCGCCTCACCGAGATTCGTCGCGCCGCAGACGAAGGGCACCGTGAACTTCCATTTGTCGATGTGGTTGACGTAGTCGGCGGGCGAGAGCACCTCGGACTCGTCGATGTAGTCGACGCCGAGCTGCTGCAGCACCTGCGCCTCGACGAAGTGCCCGATGCGCGCCTTCGCCATGACCGGGATGGAGACCGACGCGATGATGTCGTCGATGAGGTCGGGATCGCTCATGCGGGCGACGCCGCCCTGGGCGCGGATGTCGGCGGGAACCCGCTCGAGCGCCATCACGGCGACGGCGCCGGCGTCCTCGGCGATGCGCGCCTGCTCGGCGGTGACGACGTCCATGATGACGCCGCCCTTGAGCATCTCGGCGAGGCCGCGCTTGACGCGGTCGGAACCGATGGTGGGAGTGGTCACGGTCTGCTCCTTCGGGCGTCCGGATGACGCCATGTTTTGGCCTAGGCCGAAATGTAACACGACTGGCGCTTAGGCTTGCTGCGAGGGGGTCACACATGACGACCGGCATAACGGGCACCACCGCGACCGAGATCGCGGACAGCGTGCGCACGCTCGTCGAGCGAGGCGATCGCGTCCCCGGCGCGCTGCTGCCGCCCGTGCGCACCCTCGCCGACACGCTCGGCGTGAACCGCAACACCGTCGTCGCGGCCTACCGGCAGCTCGCTCTGGCGGGGGTCGTGGTCTCGCGGGGGCGCGCCGGAACCCGCATCGCCGCGCGCACCCGCATCGCGCAGGAGGGCTACGCCGCCGACACCGTGCTGCGCGACATCGGCACGGGCAACCCCGACCCGCGACTCATCCCCGACCCGACCGAGGCCCTCCGACGCGTCGGCGGACGCCCCGTGCTCTACGGAGAGCCGGTCATCGACCGTGCGCTCGAGGCGTGGGCGCGGGACTGGATGACCGAGGCGCTGCCGGAGGCGCGCGACATCCGCCTCACGATCACCGGCGGCGCGTCCGACGCGATCGACCGCCTGCTCTCGCAGACCCTCGCCCGCGACGACGCCGTGGCGCTCGAGGACCCGTGCTTCCTGTCGAGCCTGAACATCGTGCGCCTCGGCGGCTACCGGGCCGTGCCCGTCCCGGTCGACGAGGAGGGCATGACTGTCGCCGGACTCCGGGCCGCGCTCGCCGTGGGCGTGCGGGCGGTCGTGCACACCCCTCGCGCGCAGAACCCCACCGGTGCCGGCCTCAGCGCCGCGCGCGCGGCGCAGCTGCGGGAGGTGCTCGCCGAGCACCCCTACGTGCTCATCATCGAGGACGACCACTTCTCCCTGCTCTCCACCCGCCCGTTCCACTCGCTCATCTCCCCCGCCCACGAGCGCTGGGCCCTCATCCGCTCGGTCTCGAAGTTCCTCGGGCCCGACATGGGGCTGGCCATCACAGCCGCAGACCCGCACACCGCCGAACGCCTCGCCCTGCGGCTGAGCCCCGGCACCACCTGGGTCAGTCACCTGCTGCAGCGCCTCGCGCACGCCCTCCTCATCGACCCGGCGGTGCGCGCGCAGATCGACGCGGCCGGCGCGCATTACGCCTCGCGCAACGCCGCCTTCATCGCCCGGCTCGCCGACCGCGGCATCGTCGTGCCGCCCTCCGACGGACTCAACGTGTGGGTGACGACGGATGCCGCGGCCCGCCCCGTCGCCGAAGGGCTCATGCGTCGCGGGTGGCTCGCCCGGCCGGGCGACGAGTTCGAGCTGGCCGGCGGGGGTGCGGCATCCGCTCTTCGTCTCACGGTGCACGAGCTTGACGATGCCGATCAGGAGCGCCTCGCGGACGACGTCGCCGCGGCCGTCGTCGCGGCGCGCGCCGCGGATGCGAGGATCGACGGATGAAGATCCTCTCGATCCAGTCGGCCGTGGCCCACGGGCACGTCGGCAACTCGGCCGCCGTGTTCCCGCTGCAGCGCATCGGTGTCGAGGTGCTGCCGGTGTACACGGTGACCTTCTCGAACCACACCGGGTATGACTCCTGGC
>NZ_LMPK01000033.1:224377-226152 GCF_001423825.1 Microbacterium sp. Leaf351 | reverse complement strand
CTTCCCCGAGATCGACGTAGTGCTGTCGGGCTATCAGGGCAGCGAGGGCATCGCCGATGTCATCCTCGACGCGGTCGCGCGGGTCAAGGCCGCGAACCCCGACGCCATCTACGCCTGCGACCCGGTGATGGGAAACGCCGTGTCGGGATGCTTCGTGGCCCCCGCAATCCCCGATCTGCTGCGCGACCGGGTCGTGCCCGCCGCCGACCTCGTCACCCCCAACCAGTTCGAGCTGGGATTCCTCACGGGCACCTCTCCCGACACGATCGCCTCGACGCTCGAAGCGGCCGACCTCGTGCGGGCCTCCGGCCCCGAGACCGTGCTCGTCACGAGCGTCGCCCGCCCCGACCGCCCGGAGGGCACGATCGAGATGCTCGTCGTGAACGGGGACGGCGCCTGGCTCGTGCAGACGCCCATGATCGGCATGAAGGCGAACGGGTCGGGCGATGTGACGGCGGCCCTGTTCACCGCGCATTACCGCGCGACCGGCGATGCGCAGGCCGCGCTTGCGCGCACCACGTCGAGCGTCTTCGATCTGCTGCAGCGCACGCACGACGCGGGATCTCGGGAGCTGCTGCTCGTCGAGTCGCAGGAGGCGTACGCCCACCCCCGTCTGCAGTTCGACGTCGCGCGAGTGCGGTGAGCCTCGGCATCCATCACATTCGGTGATGGCCGCGATCGTTTTCCGATTCTTGTGGCGCCGGGGCGCCGGATCGACGATGAATCCGGCCGCCGCACCCGACGGGCGGCCGGAAGGCAGGTGCCGACATGCGCGCCCTCACCCTCGCCGCCACCGGCGGCATCGTGCTCACCGAGATCGAGGAGCCATCGGCTGATGCGACGCCGGCGACGCTCGTCGCGGCGGCGGTGAACCCCGTCGACCGGGTGATCGCCACCGGGACCATGCCCTTCCGCCCGCTCGCACCCGGCGCCGTCGCCGGCCTCTCCGGCGTGGTGCAGGATGCCGCGGGCGGGCTTCTCTACGTGAGCGCGCCGCCCGCGCCGTTCGGCACGTTCGCCGACGTCGTGCCGCTGCGCGGTGCCGAGAGCGTGCCGGTGCCCGACGGGCTCGACCCGGTGACGGCGGCGGCGATCGGGGTGCCGGGGATCGCCGCGTGGCTCGCGCTGCACCGTGCCGCCCAGACGCAGCCCGGGGAGACCGTGCTCGTGCTCGGCGGAACGGGATCGGCGGGCACCCTTGCCGTCGCCGCGGCCGTCGACCTCGGGGCGACGGTGCTCGCGACCGCCCGCACCGAGGCCGGACTCGAGGCTATCGGGGCGCGGGGCGGTCACGGGGTGCTCGCGGTCGACGCCGATGCCCTCGACGCGCAGCTCGCCGCCGCGGGCGGCATCGACGTGGTCATCGACCTCACCTGGGGCATGCCGCTCGCGGTCGCCGCCCGACACCTCGCCACGGGCGCGCGCATCGCGCAGGTCGGCAACTCGGCCGGCGCCGAGGCGAGCATCCTGGCCCCCGCGTTCCGCAACCGCGGCGCGCGCATCATCGGGCACTCCAACTTCCTCGCGTCGGCCGCCGAGCGCGAGATCGCCTACACGGCCGTCGCCGACCTGGTGCTGCGCACGGGCCTTCGTCCCGCCGCTCCCACGCGCCCGCTCGCCGAGGGCGTGGACGCCCTGGCGCAGGCGGGCGCCGTCGTGCTCGTCCCCTGACCCGCGGCATCCGCACCGCCCCGACCGGGGCGGCGTTCGCCGCGCCATCCCCATCCACCGATTGCCGAGGAGGCACATCATGTCCGCACCCGCACGTCGCCACG
>NZ_LMPK01000033.1:223209-224316 GCF_001423825.1 Microbacterium sp. Leaf351 | reverse complement strand
CTTCATGATCACGAACGGCAACTACCAGACGATCTTCTTCACCACCGGCGAGGGGGTCGTGCTGCTCGATGCTCCCGAACCGCTCGTCGACCACATCCGCACCGCGATCGCCGACGTCACCGACGAGCCGATCCGCACGCTCATCTACTCGCACGGGCACTCGGATCACATCGGTGGCTCGTACCTGCTCGCCGACGGCGTGGAGATCATCGCCGAGGCCGGCACCGCGCGGTTCCTCGCCGAGAAGGCGGACCCCGCCCGCCCGGCGCCGACCGTCGTGTACGAGGGCGCCCTCTCGCTCACCCGCGGCACCCGCCGCATCGAGCTGTTCCGCGACGGCTTCCACTCCGCCGACGGCGACACGGTGCTGTTCCTCCCCGACGAGAAGGTCATGGTCGCCATCGACCTGCTCGCGCGCGGGTGGGTGCCGCTGCTCGACTTCGACATCACCGAGAACATGTTCGCCTACCTGGGCGCGTTCGACCGGTTCCTCGAGTACGACTTCGAGCACTTCCTGTCGGGGCACACCGCCGATGTCGCGCGCCGCAGCGACGTGGAGCTGACCCGTCGCTACGTGCTCGACGTGTACGCCACCGTCAAGCGCCTGCACGACGAGATCAACACTCCCGAACTGCTGGCCGAGCACCGCGACAGCGAGCAGGCTGGCATCAAGTTCATCATCGAGGAGGTCACCCGCCGCGCCGCCGCCGAGCTCGCCGAGCGGTGGGCCGACGGCCCGATGAAGGGCGTCGAGCTGTGGACCGAGAGCCACGCGCGCGCGATGGTGCTCTACGTGCGCTGGACGGACTGAGGTGGCCGACATGAGCGTCACCTTCGATTTCTCCGACAAGGTCGCCGTCGTCACGGGCGGCTCCAGCGGGATCGGCGCCGCCGTCGCCCGCGCACTCGGTCGCGCCGGTGCGGCTGTGGTGATCGGCTCCCGGGATGCCGCGGGCCAGCGCGTCGTCGACGACATCGTCGCGGCCGGGGGCCGGGCGACCCACGCGGTCGCCGACGTCTCGGATGACGCCGCGGTCGCCGCTCTCGTGCAGACCGCCGTGGACACCTACGGCGGCCTCGACATCGCGGTCAACAACGCGGGGTCGC
>NZ_LMPK01000033.1:216224-223192 GCF_001423825.1 Microbacterium sp. Leaf351 | reverse complement strand
CCTCTCCGGGGTGTTCTTCTCGCTCCGTCACGAGATCCCGGCGCTGCTCGCTCGGGGCGGCGGCTCGATCGTCAACATCGCCTCGGTGGCCGGAGTCATCGCCGACCCGGGGATGTCCCCCTATGCGGCGGCCAAGCACGGCGTCGTCGGCCTGACGCGCGCGGCGGCGCTCGACTACGCCCGCGAGGGTGTGCGGGTGAACGCGGTCGCGCCGGGCCTCGTGCGCACGCCGATGATCGACGGATGGCTCGCGGACCCCGCCATGCGCGAGACCGTGCTGTCGTACTCGCCCCAGGGACGGGTGTCGGAGCCGGAGGAGATCGCGAACCTCGTGCTCTTCCTCGCCTCCGACGCGTCGCCGTTCATCAACGGCAGCGTGTACACGATCGACGGCGGCCAGACGGCCCACTGATCGCCGGAGGCGAGAGGATGGACGCGTGCAGCTGCGTCAGTTGGAGTACTTCCTCGCGGTCGCCGATGCCGAGAGCATCAGTGCGGCGGCCGAGCGGCTGCACGTCGTCCAGTCCGGCGTCTCGAGCGCGATCCGCTCGTTGGAGCGCGAGCTCGGGTCACCGCTGTTCGATCGTGGCCCGCGCGGGGTGCGGCTGAACGCGGCCGGGCACGCGCTGGTGCCGCTCGCGCGACAGACCCTCGCCGACGCCGCGCAGGCCGCGGCCGCAGTCGACGAGGTGCGGCGCGGGTTGCGCGGCACCGTGACGATCGGCGCACTGCCGGTGCTCGGACTCATCGACCTCACATCGGCGATCGCCGAGTTCCGCGGTCGCCACCCGCACGTGAGCGTGCGGCTCGTGGTCGCGGGCTCCCACGAGCTGGTGCGCGCGATCGATCACGGCGAGGTCGACTTCGCCCTCCTCTCCCCCGTCGGCGCGACGCCCGACGAGGTGCGGCTCGAGCCGGTCGCCTCGGCATCGTTCGTCGCGTTGTCCCCGCTCGGCGCCGCCTCGGGGGCGGATGTCGCGACCCTCCCCGAGCTCGCGGCGTCGCCGTTCATCGACGCCCCGCGCGGGTTCGGCACCCGCGACCTCATCGACGAGGTGTTCGCCCGGGCGGGCCTGCGGCGCGACATCGGCGTGGAGGCACCGGATGCCGCGGCGATCCCCGTGCTCGTCGCGAAGGGCGCGGGGGTCGCGATCGTCCCCGACTTCGTCGCAGGGCTCGGAGACGTGGGCGATGCCCTCGCGGTGCGACCGCTCGACCCGCCCCTGCCCGCGTGGACGCTCTTCCTCGGCACAGCCGTGCACACGACGCCGTCGCGCGCGGCCGCGGCGTTCATGGCGATGCTGCGCGCCGTCTGCCGCGGCGGGTGAGGCGCGGCGTCCGCTCTCTCGAGAGAGAGAGAGAGGACGCGGTCAGGCCGGCCAGGCGTCGGCGAGCGACTGGCGCACCTCGCCGAGCAGCTGCGGCAGGGCCTTCGTCTTCGCGATGATCGGGAAGAAGTTCGCGTCGGTCGCCCAGCGCGGCACGACGTGCTGGTGCAGGTGGGCGGCGACGCCCGCGCCGGCGACCTCGCCCTGGTTCATGCCGATGTTGAAGCCGTGGCAGCGTGCGGTCTCACGCAGCGTGCGCATCGCTGTCTGCGTCAGGCGGGAGATCTCGTCGATCTCCTCTGCGGTGGCCTCGTCGTAGAGACCGACATGGCGGTAGGGGCACACCAGCAGGTGTCCTGAGTTGTACGGGAAGAGGTTCAGCAGCACGTAGGCGTGCACACCCCGGTGCACGATCAGGGCGTCCTCGTCGCTCATCGACGGCGCGGCGCAGAACGGGCAGTCGTGCTTCAGCGGCTCGGGGCCTGCCTGGATGTACGCCATCCGGTGCGGGGTCCACAGGCGCTGGAACTCGTCCGGCACACCGGGCAGATCGGATGCCGCGACCAGCGCGTCATCCGATCCGCCCGCGTGCGACGAGGTCATACGAGCTGATCCGCCGTGTCGACGAGCGTGTGCTGCGCGATGGCGCGCAGGACGAGGGCGATCGCATCGTCGACGGGGACTCCGTTGGTCTGCGACCCGTCGCGGAAGCGGAACGAGACCGTGCCCGCGGCGCGGTCCAGCTCCCCCGCGATCAGCTGCAGCGGCACCTTCTGGGTGGTGTGCGTGCGGATCTTCTTCTGCATGCGGTCGTCGGAGTGGTCGACCTCCGCGCGCACGCCCGCCTCACGCAGGCGGCCGACGATCTCGTCGAGGTACGGCGCGTACTCCTCGGCGACCGGGATGCCGACGACCTGCACCGGGGAGAGCCACAACGGGAACGCGCCGGCGTAGTGCTCGAGCAGGATCGCGAAGAACCGCTCGATCGAGCCGAACAGTGCACGGTGGATCATGATGGGGCGGTGACGCTCGCCGTCCGAGCCGGTGTACTCCAGCTCGAAGCGCTCGGGCAGGTTCGGGTCGACCTGCACGGTCGACAGCTGCCAGGTGCGCCCGATCGCGTCACGGGTCTTCAGGTCGATCTTCGGGCCGTAGAACGCCGCCTCGCCGGGCACCTCAGTGAGCTTCAGTCCGCTCGCCAGGGCGACATTGCGCAGTGCGTTCGTGGAGTACTCCCAGAACTCGTCCGACCCGATCCACTTCGACTTCTCGTCGTCGCGCATCGACAGTTCGAGCTCGAAGTCGTCGAGACCGAAGTCCCGCAGCATGGAGATGACGAACTCGAGCACCTTCGTCGCCTCACCCTCGAGCTGCTCGGGGGTCACGAACAGGTGCGAGTCGTCCTGGGTGAAGCCGCGGACGCGCGTGAGGCCGTGGAGGGCGCCCGAGAGTTCGTTGCGGTAGACCGTGCCGTTCTCGGCGAGCCGCATCGGCAGGTCGCGGTAGCTGCGGCCGCGCTCCTTGTAGATGAGGATGTGCATCGGGCAGTTCATCGGCTTCAGGTAGTACTCCTGGCCGGCCTTGGTGATGGTGCCGTCGGCGTCGCGCTCCTCGTCCATCGTGATGGGCGGGAACATGCCGTCCCGGTAGGTCACGAGGTGGTTCGAGGTCAGGAAGAGGTCTTCCTTCGAGATGTGCGGGGTGTACACGTAGGTGTAGCCGGCTGCGACGTGGCGACGGCGGGCGTGCTGCTCCATCTCCCCGCGGACGATGCCGCCCTTCGGATGCCAGACACTCAGCCCCGAGCCGATCTCGTCGGGGAACGAGAAGAGGTCGAGCTCCTTGCCGAGCTTGCGGTGATCGCGCTTGGCGGCCTCCTCGAGGCGCTGCTGGTAGGCGCGCAGTTCGTCCTTCGTCGCCCACGCGGTGCCGTAGATGCGCTGCAGCTGCGGGTTCTTCTCGCTGCCGCGCCAATAGGCGCCCGCGATGCGCTGCAGGTCCCAGCCGTTGCCGATCGTGCGGGTGTTGGGCACGTGAGGTCCGCGGCACAGGTCTTTCCAGACGGTCTCGCCGTCGCGGTTGACGTTGTCGTAGATCGTCAGCTCGCCGGCTCCGACCTCGACCGAGGCGCCCTCGGCGGCCTCCTTCGTGCCGCCCTTGAGGCCGATCAGTTCGAGCTTGAACGGTTCGTCAGCGAGCTCGGCGCGCGCCTCGTCGTCGCTGACCACGCGGCGCACGAAGCGCTGGCCCTCGCGGACGATGCGCTCCATCTCCTTCTTGATGGCCTTCACGTCATCGGGGGTGAACGGCGCATCCGTGCCGAAGTCGTAGTAGAAGCCGTCGGTGATCGGCGGGCCGATGCCGAGGTTCGTCTGCGGCTTGATGCGCTGCACCGCCTGGGCGAGCACATGCGCGGTCGAGTGTCGCAGGATCGCCAGGCCGTCGGCGCTGTCGATCGTGACCGGCTCTACGGAGTCTGCGGCGGTCACGACCGTCGCGAGGTCCTTCAGCTCGCCGTTGACGCGCAGCGCCACGACGGATCGGTCGGGGAAGAGGGCGAAGCCGTCGGCGGGGTACTCGACGACAGCGGGTAGGGCATCAGACACAGGGAAATCTCCAGAGGATCGCTCGGTTCCAGGCTACTCAGCTTCGGGGCGCACGCGCGCCGCCGCCCGCTCAGGCGCCGAGCGTTCGCGTCGCCGTCGCGCGCACGACGACGGTCGTGAGCGGGCGAGGGCGGATGTCCATGCCGCGAGCCTACCGTTCCCAGGTTCGTTGGGGAGCAGGATGGGAGCGTGAAACTCGCGGGCGTCGGCGCCGTGCTCCTCCTGCTGTCGGCGATTGCCGTGGCGATCGGCGTGCTGCCCGCCGCGAACGCCCTCGCCATCGGCGACCGCGTGTGGCCCATCCTGCTGTTCGTCGTGGCGGTGACGGTCGTCGCCGAGCTCGCCGCGGCCGCGGGCGTCTTCGACGCCGCGGGGCACCTGCTCGTGCGCCTCAGCCGCGGCCACACGCTGCGGCTGTGGTTCAGCGTCGCGCTGCTGGCGATCCTCGCGACCTCCTTCCTCTCCCTCGACACCACCGCCGTGCTGCTCACGCCTGTCGTGGTCGCCGTCGCGCGGCGGGCGGGGCTGTCGCCGCTGCCATTCGCGTTCGCGACCGTGTGGCTCGCCAACACGGCGTCACTGGCGCTGCCGGTCTCGAACCTCACCAATCTGCTCGCCGCAGACCGGCTCGCGGGCGGCGACCCGCTGCAGTTCCTCGCGCTCATGTGGGCGCCCGCGCTCATCGCGATCCTCGTCACTGTCGCGGCGCTGCTGCTGTTCCACCGCCGTCAATTGCGCGGGCGGTTCGAGACGCCGGTCGCCCCCCGAATCGACGATGCCCCCCTGCTCATCGTGAGCGCGGCCGTCGTCGTGGTCATGATGCCGCTCCTCGTGTCGGGTCTCGCACCGTGGATCCCGGCCCTCGGAGCCGCTGTGGTCTTGACGATCGTGTTCGCTGTGCGCTCCCCCGCCGCGCTGCGCCCCTCTCTCCTCCCGTGGCAGCTCGTCCTGTTCGCCGCCGGGCTGTTCCTCGCCGTCGGCGCGCTGGAGGCGCTCGGCGGCGCCGCCGTCATCGGAGCGGTGGCGGGAGCGGGCGACGATCTGCTCGAACTCTGGCGGGTCGCGGCATCCGCCCTTGTCGGCGCGAATCTCATCGACAACCTGCCCGCCTACCTCGCGCTCGAGCAGGTCGCTCACACACCGGCGCGCCTGGGCGCGGTGCTCGTCGGGGTGAACGCCGGCCCGCTGATCACGCCCTGGGCCTCCCTTGCGACGCTGCTCTGGCACGCCCGGCTGCGGTCGCTCGAGGTGCAGATCTCGTGGCGCACCTACATGCTGCGCGGGTGCCTCGTGGCCCCGCTGGTGGTCGCCCTCGCGACCGTGCCGCTCGCGTTCTGACGCCTCAGAGGTGCCTCAGGGCCTCGCGGCGACTGAGCGGACTGAGCGGATGCGCCTCGACGTATGCGCGTACCCAGTCGGGTGCGACGCGCGCGTGGTCCCGCAGCGCCCAGCCGATCGCTTTGCGCACGAAGAACTCGGTGTCGGCGATGTTGGGGCGGATCGCATCGTCGAGCAGCGTCTCGTCGAGTGCGGTGCCGCGACCGAGCTGCGAGATGATCGCGATGCGTCGCAGCCACATGTCGTCATCGCCGGCCCAGGCGCGCACGAGGCGCGCCGTCTCGCGCGGTCGCACCTCGAGCTGGTCGGCGACACGGTGGGCGAGCTCGTCCACGAGGTCCCACCACTGCCCCTCGCGCACATATCGCTCGATGGTCCCCGGCAGGGAGGGGTCGTCCTGTTGCGGCCTGAGGGCGAGGATCGCGAGGGCGGCGTAGCGCTCCTCACGCACCTCGGCGCCGCTCCACAGTGCCTCGGCGGCCGCGCCCAGGGTCGCGGCATCCGTCACACCCTTCGCGCGCTGCCGGGTGAGTCGTCGCACCTCCGGCACCGGCACACCGCGGAACGGCATCGCCGATTTCATGTACGCCTGCTGGGCGGCGGCGCGAGCGGGGTCGGCGCGCGCTCGCAGATCGGCTCGGACGCCCTCGACGATCTGCGCCGACGCGGTCATGACGCGTCGAATGTGAGATCGACCTGGATCTCCCCCGCGAGCTGCTCGAGCGCCGCCGTCGCGTCGTCGGCGACGGCAGCGGATGCCGCGTGCGCGGCGATACTCGCCTCGAACAGCGTCCCTCCGGCCATCGGCGCATCGAACACGCGACTCGTGAACGCGTCGATCGTGAGGCCGCGCACGCTGAGCGCGCGGGTGACGTCGTTCACGATGCCGGGACGATCGTTGCCCAGCACGGTGAAGGTGAGACGCGACCCGGCGGGGTCGGGAGCGTGTGTCGTGAGGTGCACCGACACCCGCAGTGCGGGAAGGTCGGCCAGGGCCGTCGTGAGGGCGTCGACCGCGTCATCGGCCACCTCGACGAGCACGATCCCGGCGAACGCGCCCGCGAGCTCGGCGAGTTCGCTGCGCTGCCAGTTGCCGCCATAGGCGGCGACGGTGTGTGCGAGGGACTGGACGATGCCGGGGCGGTCGTCGCCGACGACGGTGAGCACGAGCTGAGCCATGCGCCGAGCCTAGGGTGCGGACGGTGCGGCTGTCAGGGGCTCCCAGAAGTGTCGTGTCCACACGCGTACGTGGAGGCGGACTCCGCGGTACTCCGAGTCGCGTTCGTCCAGGGCGGTGAACCCCGCAGCGCGGCACACACCGTTCGAAGCGTCGTTCTCGATCGAGGGGAAGGCGACGATGAGCGACCGCGGCGCCGCGATCGTCGGGGCCATCTTGACGAGTGCCCGCAGCGCCGCCCCGGCGTATCCGTTGCCCTGCCACGGCGGGAGCACGTGCCAGCCCGCTTCGTACACCGGCGCGCCGTCGAGGTCGCTCGGCCAGAAGCCGATACCTCCGATCGCGGTGCCCTCCCGCTCGATCGCGAACATCCACGCTTCCCCCGCCGCGGTGAGGCGCAGATACTTCGCGTGTCGCGCCCGGACCTCGTCGTCGGTCTCGGGGCCGCCGAGGTACACGGTCATCTCGGGGGTATTCGCGGCGATCAGGACGGGCAGGTGGTCATCGCGCCAGGGGGTG
>NZ_LMPK01000033.1:206079-216213 GCF_001423825.1 Microbacterium sp. Leaf351 | reverse complement strand
CCCCCGGCGAGCCGGGGGTTTCGGGTGGTGCGCGATACTGGGATCGAACCAGTGACCTCTTCCGTGTCAGGGAAGCGCGCTACCGCTGCGCCAATCGCGCCTGTTCAGGCATGTTCACTTGTGAGTGGAGGTGGCGACGGGATTCGAACCCGTGTAAACGGCTTTGCAGGCCGGTGCCTAGCCGCTCGGCCACGCCACCGTGTGGTTTGACCCCACGTGCCGTGATCGTTCGATGGAACGACCCCTGCACTCGAGCGGATGACGAGACTCGAACTCGCGACCCTCACCTTGGCAAGGTGATGCGCTACCAACTGCGCTACATCCGCGTGTTTCCCGGTTGCCCGGGGCACTCGTACGACTTTAGCCGACGAATCGGTCGACGCAAAACCGGCACGCGCGCGGGCGTTTCGCGCTCTCGGTTCGCGGCGGGCCCGCCGCATCCGGTATGCTCGACACTCGGTCCTCCGGGGCCGATCGGGCGATTGGCGCAGTTGGTAGCGCGCTTCCTTCACACGGAAGAGGTCATCAGTTCGAGTCTGGTATCGCCCACCACAGAACCCCCGCTTCGGCGGGGGTTCGTCGTTTGAGTTCTACGCCTCGCACAGGCGCGTGCGCGTCGTCCGGATGGCGATGACGAGGCACGCGGCGACCGCGATCGCCCACAGGGTCCACAGCACCGCCGTCGCCGGCGCGCCGAGCACCGGACCCGAGGTGCAGTACGAGCGTCCCGGCACCGACGAGTCGTAGCATGCCCCCTGCGTCAGGCCACTCACCGCCCAGAGCGGCAACGCGACGGCACCAGCGACGGCGGTCCAGATCCACGCCCAGATGACACCGCCCAGCCCACGGCGATCGGACGCCTCGTGCTCCCCCATGCCGCGAGGCTAGCCCGCCGCGCAGCTCCCGGCTAGATGCGCCAGCCGTACCGGCGCTGCAGCTCCGCGGCGACGCGGCGGAACGTGCGCGCGTCGAGCGCCGCGGCTTCGCGGCGCACCGCCGCATCCGGCACCCGGTACAGCTGATCGAGATCGAGCCACGACTCGCGCCGGGCGGCATCCCATGCACCGCTGCCGAGCGAGACGTACTCGCGGTCGCCGGCGTGGGACTTGCTCGTCAGCTTCATCGCCCACGCATGACCGCGTCCGGCGCGGCCGATGACGAGCACCGGCCGGTCCTTCCCCTGACGCGGGTTCGCCTGGAACGGTACCCAGGTCCACACGATCTCTCCCCCGTCAGCCGTGCCGCCGGGAGACGGCGAGTACGCGACGCGGATGCCGCGTGTCGTGCGTATGTCGACCTCTTCGGCGCGAGCGGGGCGTCCGGTGAGAGCGCGCACCAATCCGCGGAGCAGTGTCGAGAAGGCCACATCCTCACGCTAGCGGAGCGCGCCCGCCGGGGAACGCCGAAGAGCGCCGCGGCCGAAGCCGCGACGCCCTTCGGGACGATCGGTGAAGGTCACTCCGCGAGTGCGTAGCCCTCTTCACCGTGGACCGTGGTGTCGACACCGGCGATCTCGTCCTCGTTCTTGATGCGGAACCCGATCGTCTTCTCGATCGCGAAACCGATCACGAAGGCGACGACGAAGGAGAACACCAGCACCGTGGCTGCGGCGATCGCCTGCAGGATGAGCTGGTCCCAGCCACCGCCGAGGAACAGGCCCGTGCCCGTGGCGAAGAAGCCGAGGTACAGCGTTCCGATGATGCCGCCGACGAGGTGGACACCCACGACGTCGAGCGAGTCGTCGAAGCCGAGCTTCCACTTCAGCTCGATCGCAATGGCGCACACGCCACCGGCGATGAGGCCGAGCAGGAGCGCCCAGCCCGGGTCGAGGTTCGCGCACGAGGGGGTGATCGCGACGAGACCGGCGACGGCACCCGAGGCGGCGCCGACCGAGGTGGCCTTGCCGTCCTTGAGCTTCTCGACGATGATCCAGCCGAGCACGGCCGCAGCCGTGGCGCCGAGCGTGTTGATCACGATCAGACCGGTCGGCGAGCCGACGGCACCGATACCCGCGAGGATCGCGCCGTTCGCCGACGAGGTGCCCTCGGGCGAGACGAAGAAGGCCGAGGCGCCGGCGTTGAAGCCGAACCAGCCGAACCACAGGATGGCGGCACCGAGCAGCACGAGCGGCACGTTGTGGGGCTTGGTGATGCCCTTCTTGAAGCCGACGCGCTTTCCGAGCACGAGTGCGAGCGCGAGCGCCGCGGCACCGGCGTTGATGTGCACCGCAGTACCACCGGCGTAGTCGATGACCTCAACGCCAGCGTCCTTGCCGAACAGCGTCGTGCCGAGGTTGAAGATCCAGCCGTTGGTGTTCCAGACCCAGCCGGCGACCGCGAAGTAGTCGATCGTCGCGAACAGGAACGCGAAGATCATCCACGAGCCGAACTTGGCGCGGTCGGCGATGGCGCCGGAGACGAGCGCGACCGTGATGATCGCGAACGTCGCGCCGTACGAGACGGCGGTCAGGTTGACCGATGCGGTCTCCGGGGTGTTGGCCATGGTGGTCAGGCCGAAGTCGCTGAAGGGGTTGCCGAGTACGCCAGGCCACCAGTCGGCGGTCTGCATGTTGAATCCGTAGAGGATCCAGAGCACGGCGATGAGGCCCATTGCTCCGAAGCTCATCATCATCATGCTGACGACGCTCTTGGCCTTGACGAGTCCTCCGTAGAAGAACGCAACGCCCGGCGTCATGAACAGCACTAGCGCCGTTGCGGCGATGTACCAGGCGAGACTTCCGTTGTCCATGAAATCCTCACTCATGTGTCGTGTTACAGGACCCTCGGCAGAACGCGCGGGAGAGCGTAGCGTCGGGTGCGGCCAGTCTCGCGAGAGCGGGTTTCGCCCGGTATGCGCCTCGTGTTTCCGGCAGGTAACAGTGCACAGGCCCGCGTTAACATCACGTTTCGGGAGTCGCAGAGATCTCGAGGCATGACCGTGAGGTTCCCGTGCAGCTGCGCGGGAGCGACCGGGAGTCGTCAGGAATGCGTCAAGGCGTTCAGGCGAGAGATGGCGCGCAGGTACTTCTTGCGGTATCCCCCGCCGAGCATGTCCTCGCCGAAGACCCGATCGAGGGCGACTCCGGTCGCACGGATGGGCACCTGCGCGTCGTAGGCGCGATCGACGAATGCGACCAGTCGCAGGGCTGCGGACTGGTCCTCCAGCGTGACGACGTCGCGCAACCCGATGGTGGCGAGACCGTCGATGAGGCGGATGTAGCGCGACGGGTGCACCCGGGCCAGGTGCGCGACGAGGTCCCCGAACGCGTCATCCGAGACGAGACCGGATGCCGCGGCATCCGCGATCGCCACCGTGTATGCCTCGTCGTCGAGCACGACCGCGTGGCCGTCGAGGGCGCGCTGGCGGAAGTCGACGCCGTCGATGCGCAGCGTCTCGAAGCTGGCAGACATCGCATTGATCTCGCGCAGGAAGTCCTGGGCGGCGAAACGGCCCTCGCCGAGCGCGTTCGGAGGCGTGTTGGATGTCGCGGCCAGCCTGGTTCCACCGGGAACCAGCTCGCCGAGGAGACGGGTCATCACCATCGTGTCGCCCGGGTCGTCGAGCTCGAACTCGTCGATGCACAGCAGGTCGGCGCCGCGGAAGAGCTCGACGGCCTTTTGATAGCCGAGTGCGCCGACGAGCGCCGTGTACTCGATGAACGAGCCGAAGTACTTACGGCGGGCGGGCATCGCATGGTAGATGGACGCGAGGAGGTGGGTCTTGCCCACGCCGAACCCGCCGTCGAGATACACCCCGGGTTTTGTGGGCTCGATCTTCGGCGCCTTCGAGAAGAGCCCCCGACGTACCGGTGCGGCCGCTCCGCCGCCGGAGAAGGCGATGAGCTTCTCCTTTGCCGCCCGCTGCGACGGATAGGCGTCATCGGCGCGATACGTCTCGAAGGTCGCTCCGTCGAACTGGGGCGGGGGGACGAGGGCGGCGACCATGTCCGCGCCGCTCACGTCAGGGGTGCGGTCGGTGAGGTGGATGACGCCCGTGGTCACGGCGGCTGCCATTCGTGCCCCTGTCATTTTTCGACGCAACAGATCCGCCCCCGCTGCACCGACGTAGGTTGGCGGGGACGCGAACAACCCTAACGCCGTCACCCACCCGTCATTTCCGAGGAGCAGCGATGTCCGTCGCACCCGACACCGACAGCCAGAAGTTCGCCGAGTATGCGCACAGCGACCGGCTGGTGAGCACCGCGTGGCTCGCCGAGCACCTCACCGACCCGGGCCTGGTGGTCGTCGAGTCCAACGAGGACGTCCTCCTCTACGAGACCGGCCATATTCCCGGCGCCGTCAAGGTCGACTGGCACACCGAGCTCAACGACCCGGTCGTGCGTGACTACGTCGACGGCGCGGGCTTCGCCGAGCTGCTCAGCCGCAAGGGCATCTCGCGCGACGACACCATCGTCATCTACGGCGACAAGAACAACTGGTGGGCCGCCTACGCACTGTGGGTGTTCTCGCTGTTCGGCCACGAGGACGTGCGCCTGCTCGACGGTGGCCGTGATCGCTGGATCGCCGAGGGCCGCGACATCACAACCGCGCCCGCCGAGCGCGCCGCGACGTCGTATCCCGTCATCGAGCGCGACGACTCCGTGCTGCGCGCGTACAAGGAGGACGTCCTCGTCCACCTCGGCAAGCCGCTCATCGACGTGCGGTCGCCGGAGGAGTACTCGGGCGAGCGCACGTCCGCCCCCGCCTACCCCGAAGAGGGCGCCCTGCGCGCCGGCCACATCCCCAGCGCGGCGAGCGTTCCGTGGGCCAAGGCCGTGGCCGCGGACGGCACCTTCAAGTCGCGCGCCGAGCTCGACGCCATCTACCGTGACGAGGCGGGACTCGGCGACGCCGATGAGGTCATCGCCTACTGCCGCATCGGTGAACGCTCGAGCCACACCTGGTTCGTGCTGAAGCACCTGCTCGGCATCGAGAACGTGCGCAACTACGACGGCTCCTGGACCGAGTGGGGCAGCGCCGTGCGGGTTCCCATCGTCACGGGTGCCGAGCCGGGCGCGGTCCCCCCGCGCGCCTGACGTTCTTCCTGCGTGCGAGGATGGGGGCGATGTCGGACTCTGACGCGCTCCCGCCCTCGCTCGCCGAGGCGCGCGACGCCTTCCTCGAGCTCTCGGACCCCGAGCGCCTCCAGTTGCTCCTCGAGTACTCCGAGGAGCTCCCCGAGGTGCCCCCGGCCCTGCAGGGCCATCCCGAGATGTGCGAGCGTGTGGCGGAGTGCCAGTCCCCGGTCTACATCTTGATCGAGGTCGCCGACGGCATCGTGACGATGCACGCGATGGCGCCCGCCGAGGCGCCGACGACCCGCGGCTTCGCCAGCATCCTCGTGCAGGGGATCTCCGGTCTGACCGTCGCCGAGGTGCTCGCGATCCCCGATGACTACCCGCAGACCATCGGGCTCACACGCGCGGTCTCGCCGCTGCGCATCGCCGGAATGTCGGGGATGCTCCGGCGCGCCAAGCGCCAGGTGCACGAGAAGTCGGGTGCACTGGCGGGATGACCCTGCTCGAACTCGAGCCGCGCACGCTCCGCGCGTTCGACACCCTCGCCCCCGGCACGCGTGAGGCACTGCGTCATATCTATGCGCCCACGGCCGACCGCTTCGTGCGGCTCAACATGATCACGAGCCTCACAGGAGCGGCCGCCGGCGACGACGGCACGAGCGAGTCGCTCACGAACCGCGTCGACCGTCTCATTCTCGGCATCATCCGCGAGCTCGCCGACGTCGTCGTCGTCGGCGCGCAGAGCGTACGGGCAGAGGGGTACATCGTGCCCCGCCGTGCGCGGCTGGCGATCGTCACGTCCAGCGGAGACCTCACCGGCCACCGCCTCGCTCTGGCCGAGGGTGCCGCGAGCGATCAGGTGATCGTGATCTGCCCCGCCGATCGCGCCGATGCGATCCGCTCGCATCCGGATGCCGCGGGCATCACTGTGCTGCCGGTGCCCGGACCCGCACCGCTGTCCCCGCGGGACATCCTCACGGTCCTGGCGGAGGAGGGCCATCGCCGCGTTGTCTGCGAGGGTGGACCGTCGCTCGCGAGCCAGTTCGCGGCGGCCGGAGTGATCGACGAGTACTGCCTCACGGTCGCGCCCGTGCTCGAACCCGTCAGTTCGCCCTTCCTCCGGCTGGCGCGCGATCAGCGCGTGGCCACGCGGGTCGTCGGCCACCTGGTCGACGAGACGGGGTTCACGTATCTGCGCCTGCGTCCCGCGGGATGAGCGCGTGCGCGTCGAGCCACGATTCGATCGCCCGGCTCCAGCGCTCCTGGTCGTAGTTCCAGAGCTTCGTGTGGCGGGCGACGGCGAAGACCTGCAGGTCGACCAGGTCGGGACGGGCGTCGGCGAGCTGGTGCGACGCCTCCGAGGGAACGAACCCGTCGTCGTCGCTGTGAAGGATCAGAATCGGATGCCGCAGCTCCTGCGCCCGTGCCACGACGTCGAGGCGGTCGAACGGGATCGGCGCTCCACTGCGAGTCAGGGCGGCACCCCACTCCGACTGCAGCGCGGTGAGCGCGAGCTCGGTGACCGGCTCGGGCAGCCCCATCTCCCGACCCTGATACCGCAGCACGACCCTCCAGTCGACCACCGGTGACTCCAGGATCACGCCCACGATGCGATCACGGTGCGCCGAACTGAGCTCGAGCTGCAGAGCGATCGCGCCGCCCATCGACCACCCCATGAGGATGATGCGCTCTGCCCCGTGGCGGCGGGCGTAGCCGACCGCGGCGTCGACGTCGCGCCACTCCGTCGCGCCGAGCATGTACGTGCCCGTGCGGCTGCGCGGTGCCTCGCCGTCGTTGCGGTACGACGTCACCATCGTCGTGATGCCCAGACTGTGGAGCAGAGGGACCGCGCGCAGGCACTCCGCCCGCGCGGCGCCGCGGCCATGGATCTGGATGCACCAGACGTCGCTGCCGCCGTCGGCGGGGAAGATCCACGCCGGGCACGGCCCCACGGCGGAGCCGATGAGTGTCGACCGGTAGGGCAGATGCAACTGCTCGGGACGGTCGTAGTACCACCCGCTGAACGCGGCGGGGTCGGCGAGCTGTGTGCCCGTCGGCACCTCGGTGAGAAGCTTGCGCTTGACCGTGCCGGCATCCGCCTGCAGGACCGAGCCGAGCTTGAGGTACTCCTCGGCACCCGTCGTGAACAGACCGTATCGTCCGGGCAGTTCCGTGTCGGGCGTGCGCGTCAGGGTGATCGTCTGGGCGGCCGGGTCGAGCGCGACGATGGTCGTGTCGGGGCGCCGGCGCGAGGGAGTCACCACGAGTCGCGCGATGCGTCCGGCCACACCGGCGATCGCCGCGAGCGAGAGTCCGAGCAGCACGCCGAGCGCGACGATGAGGGTGCGCAGACCGAGAGAGACCGCGGGTGAGGCGCCGCGCGACGCGGCGCGCCTTGAGCTTGCCATCGAGGCTTCATTCTAGTCTGTCGTCGTGGTCGACCAGGCTCCCGCGGCATCCGCGTCGTTCGCCGCCGCGCTTGCCCAGCTGCATGCCGCGGACCTTCGCGACGACCTCGTGACCCGCGAGCTGCCCGCCCCGACGGGACTCGCCCCCGAGGCGTTCGCCCTCGCAGGCGACATCCGTCCCGAGCCCGATGCGCTCGACTCCGTCTACGGCACGGGTCGGTTCGTGCTGCTGCACGACCGGGAGGAGCCCGACGCGTGGGGCGGTGCGTGGCGCATCGTCTGCTATGCGCAGGCGCCGCTCGAGGTCGACATCGGCGTCGATCCGATGGTCGCCGAGGTGGCCTGGGCCTGGCTGCTCGACGCGCTCGACGAGAACGGCGCGGCCTATCACTCCCCCTCCGGCACGGTCACCAAGACCGTCTCGCAGGGCTTCGGCTCGTTGGCCGCCGAAGGCTCCGGCTCGCAGCTGGAGCTTCGCGCGTCGTGGACGCCCGACGGCCCGTTCGACGCGCACGTGCGTGCCTGGGCCGAGGTCGTCTGCATGCTCGCCGGTCTCCCGCCGGGCTCTGAACAGGCCCCCGTGCTGAATCCCCGAGGACGTGCCCGTGCCTGACTACGACGTGATCTCGACGACCGAGGGACTGGATGCCGCGGCCGCCGTGCTCGCGGCGGGAACCGGTCCGATCGCTGTGGACGTCGAGCGGGCCTCCGGGTTCCGCTACAGCCAGCGCGCCTACCTCGTGCAAGTCTTCCGACGGGATGCCGGTGTCTTCCTGTTCGACCCGCCGGCATTGCCCGATGCCTCCGTGCTGCAGGCGGCTCTGAATGACGAGTGGGTGCTGCACGCGGCGAGCCAGGACCTCCCGTCGCTGCGCGAGTGGGGCCTCGTGCCGCAGCGCATCTTCGACACCGAGCTCGCGGCCCGGCTCCTCGGTCACGAACGCGTGGGGCTCGGTGCGATCGTCGAGGAGACCCTCGGGATCACGCTCGCGAAGGCGCATTCGGCCGATGACTGGTCGACGCGTCCGCTGCCGCAGTCGTGGCTGGAGTATGCGGCGCTCGATGTGCTGCATCTCGTCGACGTGCGCGACATCCTCGTCGACGAGCTCGCTGCGCAGGGGAAGACCGAGCTCGCGGCCGAGGAGTTCGACGCGGTGCTGCACCGTGAGCCGAAGCCCGTCCGCGCCGACCCGTGGCGCCGACTGAGCGGACTCCACACCCTGCGCGGGCGCCGCAACCTCGCGATCGCCCGCGCCCTGTGGACCGCGCGTGAGGAATACGCGCAGCAACAGGATGTCTCCCCCGGCCGGCTCGTGCCCGATCGCTCACTCGTCGCGGCCATTCAGGCGAACCCCGCGACCAAACGCGCCCTCGCCGAGGTGAAGGAGTTCACCGGCCGCGCCAGCCGCACCCAGCTCGACCGCTGGTGGGATGCGATCGAGCGGGGTCGCGCGGACACCGACCTTCCCCCCGACCGCGTTCCGGGCGACACGCTGCCGCCGCCGCGCGCGTGGGCCGACCGCGCCCCCGAGGCGGACGCGCGGCTGAAGGCGGCGCGCCCGGTCATCGAGGAGCGTGCGTCGAGTCTCGGCATGCCGACGGAGAACCTGCTGACGCCCGAGCTGCTGCGCCGCCTGGCGTGGGAGCCGCCGGTTCCCGCCGACGCGGACCACATCGCGGCCGCCCTCGCGGCGGGTGGGGCGCGCCGCTGGCAGATTGCGCAAACCGCACAGCTGATCGCCGAAGCCTTTGTCGTTTCCGCGCAAAACCCGGCGGAGCCCGCCGAACCCGCATCGTAGGTTCGAACCAACCGATTTCGTGAGACGCAGTTCCACCTTAGGCTGGACTCGATCCCAGACTTTGGAGGCAGAGTGGCCGAGAATTCGGACGTCTATTTCATCGACGGCATGCGCACCCCGTTCGGGCGCGCGGGTGAAAAAGGGCAGTACTGGAACACCCGGGCAGACGACCTCGTCGTCAAGACGATCATCGGCGTGATGGGGCGCAATCCCGACGTCCCCGCCGACCGGATCGACGACGTCGCCATCGCCGCGACATCGCAGACGGGTGACCAGGGCCTCACCCTCGGGCGCTCCGCCGCGATCCTCGCCGGGCTCCCCCAGAGCGTGCCCGGATTCGCGATCGACCGCATGTGCGCGGGCGCGATGACGAGCGTGACCACCATGGCCGGCTCGATCGGCTTCGGCATGTACGACCTCGCCCTCGCGGGCGGCGTCGAGCACATGGGCCGTCACCCCATCGGAGCGAACTCCGACCCCAACCCGCGATTCGTCGCCGAGCGGCTGGTCGACCCGGGCGCCCTCAACATGGGTGTGACCGCCGAGCGCATCTTCGACCGCTTCCCGCACCTGACCAAGGAGCGCAGCGACCGCTACGGCATGCTCAGCCAGCACAAGGCGCAGGCCGCCTACGACGCCGGCAAGATCCAGCCCGACCTCGTCTCCGTCGCCACGAAGGATGCCGAGGGCGCCTGGGGCATCGCGACCGAGGACGAGGGTCGTCGCCCGCAGACGACGATGGCCGACCTCGCCGGTCTGAAGACGCCCTTCCGTCCGCACGGACGAGTGACCGCCGGCACGTCGTCCCCGCTCACCGACGGCGCGACGATGAGTCTCCTCGCGGGAGGCCACGCCGTGCGCGAGCTGGGCCTGCGCCCGAAGATGAAGCTCGTCTCGTTCGCGTTCGCCG
>NZ_LMPK01000033.1:198983-206061 GCF_001423825.1 Microbacterium sp. Leaf351 | reverse complement strand
CTGTCGATCACCGACATCGGACTGTTCGAGCTCAACGAGGCGTTCGCGATCCAGGTGATCTCGCTCCTCGACCACTTCGGCATCGCCGACGACGACCCGCGCGTGAACCAGTGGGGCGGGGCGATCGCGCTCGGACACCCCCTCGCGGCATCCGGTGTGCGTCTGATGATCCAGCTCGCCGCGCAGTTCGCGGAGCGCCCCGACGTGCGCTACGGCCTCACCGCCATGTGCGTCGGCCTCGGCCAGGGCGGATCGGTCATCTGGGAGAACCCGTACTACGACGGCAAGAAGAAGTGAGCACCGCGATGACCCGCTACGACCAGATCGACTTCTCCGCGCTCGAGAACCTCGTCCCCGACGAGGTCGTCACCCGCTCCCTCGTGCGCGACGTGCGGCTTCCCTCCGGGAAGGTGCTCGCCCTCGTCACGCTCGACAACGGACGCGACCACACCCGGCCCAACACGTTCGGGCCGAAGACCATCCTCGAGCTCACCCGCACGCTCGACGCACTCGCACAGCGTGCGAAGTCGGGTGAGATCCAGGCCGTGGGAGTCACCGGCAAGCAGTACATCCTCGCCGCCGGCGCCGACCTGAGCGACGTCGCCAAGGTGCCGTCGACGGAGATCGCGAAGCTCATCGCCCAGGGCGGTCACTTCGCCTTCTCGAAGCTCGGTGACCTCGGCGTGCCCTCGTTCGCGTTCGTGAACGGCCTCGCGCTCGGCGGCGGACTCGAGATCGCGCTGCAGTCGACGTATCGCACGGTGGATGCCTCGGCCGCGGCGATCGCGCTGCCCGAGGTGTTCCTGGGGCTCATCCCCGGCTGGGGCGGCGCGTACCTGCTGCCGAACCTCATCGGCATCGAGAACGCCCTCGAGGTCGTGATCTCCAACCCGCTCAAGCAGAACCGGATGCTCAAGCCCCAGCAGGCGTTCGAGCTCGGCATCGTCGACACGATCTTCGAGCCCGCCAACTTCCTCGAGGAGTCGCTGGCGTGGGCCGACGGTGTGCTGTCGGGAGCGATCAAAGTCGAGCGCAAGAACGAGCCCGGCAAGATCGAACGCCTCACCAAGTGGCCGATTGCGATCAGGATCGCCCGCGGGATGCTCGAGAGCCGCATCGGCACGGTCCCCCGCGCGCCCTACCTCGCACTCGAGCTCCTCGACAAGGCCAAGAGCGGCACCAAGTGGGAGGGCTTCGAGCGCGAGGACGAGGCGCTCTCCGAGCTGATCGTGGGCGATCAGTTCGCGGCATCCATGTATGCCTTCGACCTCGTGCAGAAGCGCGCGAAGCGCCCCGTCGGCGCCCCCGACAAGGCCCTCGCGAAGAAGGTCTCGAAGGTCGGCGTCATCGGCGCCGGGCTCATGGCCAGCCAGTTCGCACTGCTGTTCCTGCGCAAGCTCCGGGTGCCGGTGGTCATCACCGACATCGACCAGGCACGCGTCGACAAGGGCCTTGCCTACATCCGTGACGAGATCGGCAAGCTCGAGGCGAAGGGCCGGCTCGACGCCGACACGGCCAACCAGCTGCGCGCGCTCGTGCACGGGACGACCGACAAGAGCGAATACGCCGACTGCGACTTCGTCATCGAGGCGGTGTTCGAGGAGGTGGGCGTCAAGCAGCGGGTCTTCGCCGACATCGAGCAGCACATCGCGGAAGACGCGATCCTCGCCACGAATACATCGTCGCTCTCGGTCCAGGAGATCGGCGCAAAGCTCGCCCACCCCGAACGCCTCGTCGGCTTCCACTTCTTCAACCCCGTGGCACTCATGCCGCTGCTGGAGATCGTGAAGACCCCGCACACGAACGAGCAGAGCCTGTCCACCGCGTTCGTCGTCGCGAAGGCGATCGGCAAGAACGCGATCCTCAGCAAGGATGCCCCGGGCTTCATCGTCAACCGGCTGCTCGCCAAGCTCCTCGGCGAGGCCGCCCGCGCGATCTACGAAGGAGCGCCGCTGACGACGGTCGACAAGGCCTATGCGCCGCTCGGGCTGCCGATGACGCCGTTCCAGCTGATCGACCTCGTCGGCTGGAAGGTCGCCGCTCACGTGCAGGACACGATGGCGGGGGCCTTCCCCGACCGGTTCTTCGCGTCGGAGAACTTCCACGAGCTCGCGAACCTCGACCAGGTCGTCGAGAAGGACAAGAACGGTCGGGTCACCGGCTGGACCAAGCCCGCGCAGAAGCTCGTCGACCAGGTCGCGGGGAAGACGCCGGCGAGCGAGGCGGAGATCCTCCGTCGCGTCGAGGACGGCCTCGCGACCGAGATCAAGATCATGCTCGACGAGGGCGTGGTGCCAGAAGTGCAGGACATCGACCTCGCGCTCATCTTCGGCGCCGGCTGGCCGTTCATCGACGGCGGCGCCTCGCCGTACCTCGACCGCTCGGGCGCTGCCGAGCGCGCGTTCGGCGACACGTTCCATCACCCGCCCATCCGCGGGATCGGCGCGTAGGGATCGCACGAAGGAGGGGCCCGTCCGCACGGACGGGCCCCTCCTTCGTGCGATCGGCCGTCGCGTACGGCTCAGTCGTCCGCGCGGCGGCCGGCGTCCTCGGGGGCGGCATCGGCGGCGGTCCACTCCCCCGCGTCCTCCGAGGCGCGAGCCTTCGGCACCCGTGTGCCGAGCACCTGCGCGACGACGTCGTGGGCGATCTTCGGGGCGACGAGACCGGCGTCCTCGAGGATCTGCTCGCGGCTCGCGTGCGAGATGAACTCGTCCGGAACGCCGAGTTCATCGACGGCCGTGTCGATGCCGGCCTCCCGCAGCACCTGACGGATGCGGGTGCCCACGCCGCCGACACGGATGCCGTCCTCGATCGTGATGACGATGCGGTGCTGTGCGGCGAGCTCGACGACCGACGGCGCAACCGGCACCGCCCAGCGCGGGTCGATGACGGTCGCGCCGATGCCCTGCGAGTGCAGGCGGTGGGCCACGTCGACGGCCACCTGCGCCATCGGCCCGATGCCGACGATGAGCACGTCCTGCTGGTCGTTGCGCGCGAGCACGTCGGTGCCGTCGGACCGCCGCTCGATCGCGGGAAGCTCGTCCCCCACGTTGCCACGGGGGAACCGCACGACCGTCGGTGCATCCTCGACGGCCACAGCCTCGTGCAGCAGCTCGCGCAGGCGGGCCGCATCGCGTGGCGCCGCAATGCGGATTCCCGGCACGATCTGCAGCATCGCGAGATCCCAGATGCCGTGATGACTGGGGCCGTCGGGTCCGGTGACGCCGGCCCGATCGAGCACGAAGGTCACGCCCGCACGGTGGAGGGCGACATCCATCATCACCTGGTCGAAGGCGCGGTTCATGAACGTCGCGTAGATGGCCACGACGGGGTGCAGGCCGCCATAGGCGAGGCCGGCGGCCGACGCGACCGCGTGCTGCTCGGCGATGCCCACGTCGTACACCCGGCCGGGGAACCGGTCGGCGAAGGGCTTCAGGCCCGTGGGCCGCAGCATCGCGGCCGTGACCGCGATCACGTCGGGACGCTGCTCCCCGACCGTCACCAGTTCGTCGGCGAACACGCTCGTCCAGGCCGTTCCCCCGCCCGAGCCGAGCGTCTCCCCCGTCGCGGGGTCGATCTTGCCGACCGCGTGGAACTGATCCGCCTCGTCCTCGAGCGCCGGAGCATATCCGCGGCCCTTCTCGGTGATCACATGGACGATCACGGGCGCCTGGTAGCGCTTCGCGAGTTCGAGCGTCTCGAGGAGGGTCGGGATGTCGTGGCCGTCGATCGGCCCGAAGTACTTGATGTCGAGGTTCGAGTACAGCGATTCGTTGTTCACGAAACGGGAGAGGAAGCCGTGCGTTCCGCCCCGCACACCGCGGTAGACGGCTCTCGCCCACGGGCCGAGGGCCCGGAACAGCGAGTCCGACGACGTACGCAGCGTGCGATAGGCACCCGCCGCCCGCACGCGGTTCAGGTATCGGGCCATGCCGCCGATCGTCGGAGCGTAGGAGCGACCGTTGTCGTTGACGATGATGACGAGGTTGCGATCGTTGTCGTCGGAGATGTTGTTGAGCGCCTCCCACGTCATCCCGCCGGTCAGCGAGCCGTCGCCGACGACGGCGACCACGTGATGATCGCGTCGACCGGTGCGGCTGAGCGCACGCGAGATGCCGTCCGCCCAGCTGAGCGAGGACGACGCGTGGGACGACTCGACGACGTCGTGGGGGCTCTCGGAGCGCTGCGGATAGCCGGCGAGGCCGTCGCGCGAGCGGAGACCGGAGAAGTCCTGACGACCCGTCAGGATCTTGTGCACATAGGACTGGTGCCCGGTGTCGAAGATGAACGGGTCATCGGGCGAGCGGAACACTCGGTGCATGGCGATCGTCAGTTCCACCACGCCGAGGTTCGGGCCGAGGTGACCGCCCGTGCGGGCGACGTTCTCGATGAGGAACGTGCGGATCTCCGATGCGAGTTCCGTGAGCTGTTCGGGCGAGAGTCGATCGAGGTCGCGGGGACCGGTGATCGTCGGAAGGAGTGCCATTCCGTCCTCTCGTTCGGGCGACGCGGACAGCGCCGATCGGTTCAGTGTATCCGCGTGCACAGACCCGACAGGGGGCTTGACGCGCACCGGCGGAAACGCCGTCGGGGCCCCGGATCGCTCCGAGGCCCCGACGGCGTGAGCGCTCAGACGAGCGAGCGCAGAACGTACTGCAGGATGCCGCCGTTGCGGTAGTAGTCGGCCTCACCGGGGGTGTCGATTCGCACGACCGCGTCGAACTCCACGGTCTGCTTGCCGTCGGCCGAGAACTCGCTCGGCTCGGCGACGACGCGCACCGTCTTCGGAGTGACGCCCTCGTTGAGCTGCTCGAGGCCCGTGATCGAGATGATCTCGGTGCCGTCGAGGCCGAGGGACTTCCAGCTCTCGCCGGCCGGGAACTGCAGCGGGACGACGCCCATGCCGATCAGGTTCGAACGGTGGATGCGCTCGAAGCTCTCGGTGATGACCGCCTTCACGCCGAGCAGGCGCGTGCCCTTGGCGGCCCAGTCGCGGGACGAGCCCGAACCGTACTCCTTGCCGCCGAACACGACGAGCGGGGTGCCCTGCTCCTGGTAGTTCTGCGACGCGTCGTAGATGTAGGACTGCGGTCCGTCGACCTGGGTGAAGTCGCGGGTGTAGCCGCCCTCGACGACCGCGCCGTCGTTGACAGCCGCGGTGAGCTCGTTCTTCAGACGGATGTTCGCGAAGGTGCCGCGGATCATGACCTCGTGGTTCCCGCGGCGCGAGCCGTAGGAGTTGAAGTCCTTCTGCGCGACGCCGTGCTCGGTCAGGTACTGTGCGGCGGGCGTGCCCGCCTTGATGTTGCCGGCCGGGCTGATGTGGTCGGTCGTGACGGAGTCGCCGAGGGTCGCCATGACGCGTGCGCCGGTGATGTCGGAGACGGGGGTGAGGTCCATGGTCATGCCGTCGAAGTACGGCGCCTTGCGCACGTAGGTCGAGTCGGCATCCCACTCGAAGACCGGACCGCTCGGGGTCGGCAGGCTCTTCCAGCGCTCGTCGCCGTCGAAGACGGTGGCGTACTGGTTGATGAACTGGTCGCGGGAGATCGACGAGTCGATGATCGACTGCACGTCGGCGGTGTCGGGCCAGATGTCCTTCAGGAAGACGTCGTTGCCGTCGGTGTCGGTGCCGAGCGCGTCGGTCTCGAAGTCGAAGTTCATCGTGCCCGCGAGCGAGTACGCGACGACCAGCGGCGGCGAGGCGAGGTAGTTCATCTTCACGTCGGGGCTGATGCGGCCCTCGAAGTTGCGGTTGCCCGAGAGCACCGCGGTCACGGCGAGGTCGTTCTCGTTGATCGCCGCCGAGACCTCCTCGATGAGGGGGCCGGAGTTGCCGATGCAGATCGTGCAGCCGTAGCCGACCGTGAAGAAGCCGAGGCCCTCGAGGTCCTTGTCGAGGCCGGACTTCTCGTAGTAGTCGGTGACGACCTTCGAGCCCGGGCCGAGCGTGGTCTTCACCCACGGCTTGCGCTTCAGGCCCTTGGCGAGGGCGTTGCGCGCCAGGAGGCCCGCCGCGACCATGACCGAGGGGTTCGACGTGTTGGTGCACGAGGTGATCGCCGCGAGCGTGACCGCGCCGTTGTCGAGGATGTACGACGCGCCGTGGGGCGGCGTCACCTTGACGGGCTTGGATGCCGCGGCCGGCCCGCCGCTCGAGATGAGCACCTCGCCGGTGTGGGTGTGCTCGTCGCCGGGCACGACGCCCGCATCGGAGGCGGGGAATGATCCGGCCGACTCGAGGTCGACGATCGAGTCGCTCGTGGCGGGGGTCGCGTAGTTGAGGATGTCCTTCTCGAACTGCGACTTGGCCTCGGCGAGCAGGATGCGGTCCTGCGGGCGCTTCGGTCCGGCGATCGAGGGCACGACCGTGGCGAGGTCGAGCTCGAGGTACTCGCTGTACTGGGGCTCGTTCGCGGCGTCGTGCCAGAGCGACTGGGTCTTCGCGTACTGCTCGACCAGCGCGACAGCCTGCTCGCTGCGGCCGGTGAGGCGCAGGTAGTCGAGGGTGACGTCGTCGATCGGGAAGATCGCGGCGGTCGAGCCGAACTCTGGGCTCATGTTGCCGATAGTGGCGCGGTTGGCGAGCGGCACAGAGGCGACGCCGGCTCCGTAGAACTCGACGAACTTGCCGACGACGCCGTGCTTGCGCAGCAGATCGGTGATCGTGAGCACCACGTCGGTCGCGGTGACGCCGGCGGGGATCTCGCCGGTCAGCTTGAAGCCGACGACGCGCGGGATGAGCATCGAGACGGGCTGGCCGAGCATGGCGGCCTCGGCCTCGATGCCGCCGACGCCCCAGCCGAGCACGCCGAGGCCGTTGACCATCGTCGTGTGCGAGTCGGTGCCGACGCAGGTGTCGGGGTAAGCGCGCAGCGCGCCTCCGACGGTGCGGTCGTAGACGACCTTGGCGAGGTGCTCGATGTTCACCTGGTGCACGATGCCGGTTCCCGGGGGCACGACCTTGAAGTCGTCGAACGCGGTCTGACCCCAGCGGAGGAACTGGTAGCGCTCCCCGTTGCGCTCGTACTCGATCTCGACGTTGCGCTCGAGGGCGTTCTCGCTGCCGAACAGG
>NZ_LMPK01000033.1:173553-198976 GCF_001423825.1 Microbacterium sp. Leaf351 | reverse complement strand
CGCCGCCGAGGGCGGTCACGGCCTCGCGCATGGTGGCGAGGTCGACGATGCAGGGCACGCCCGTGAAGTCCTGCATGACCACGCGGGCGGGAGTGAACTGGATCTCGGTGTCGGGCTCGGCTTGCGGGTCCCAGGAGCCAAGCGCCTCGATCTGCTCCTTGGTGACGTTCGCGCCGTCTTCCGTGCGGAGCAGGTTCTCCAGCAGCACCTTGAGACTGAACGGGAGCTTGTCGTAGCCCGCGACCGCGTCGATGCGGAAGATCTCGTAGTCGGTGCTGCCGACCGTCAGGGTGCTCTTGGCACCGAAGCTGTCAACCGTGGACACGATCGTCTCCTTCGTCGGCATTCGGGCGGCAGTGAGCGCCGCCGTTCCCATCTTCCCGCCCGGTTCCGGGGGTGGCTAGCAAGGCTTGCCTAACTCAGGTGGAAGACGGAATTTATCTTGATATCAAGATAAAAGTATCACTCCTGACCTGATTCGGCATCGGATGCCGCGGCGCGCCGCGCGGTCGGATAGAGGGCGCGTGCCACGAGCCACGTCACCACCACCAGCGGCGCGAACAGCGGAAGTCCCATGGCGATCTTCAGGGTGCCGAGCGCCGGGACGTCGCCGGCGAAGTAGAACGGCAGTTGCACGGCGAGGCGGACGGCGAAGAGGGTTGCCCACGCCAGCGTGATCCAGACGAACGCGCGGCGCTTTCGACGATCGCGGCGCCAGCCCGTGGCATCCCCCATGAGCCATCCGACCGCCAGACCGATCAGCGGCCAGCCGACGAGCGCCGAGACGAGGAGGGCGAGGCCGTAGGCGCCGTTCGTGACGAAGCCGAGGATGAAGTTGTCCTGACCGCGCCCGGTGAGGAGCGCGAGCGCGGCCGCGGCGGCCGTCGCCACGAGTCCGCCCAGGGCGGCGCTCGCGGGCGAGCGCTGGACGAGCCTCACCACCGAGAACACCGCCGCGAGCCCGACCGACGCGCCGAGGGAGAGAAGGAGGTCGCCGCGGCCGGTGCCGCTGTCGAGGGTGACGGTGAACAGCACCACGAAGACCAGGCTCGGAAGGACGGACTCGATGATGCCGCGCCAGCCGCCCATCGCCGCCCACGCGACGTGTCGGGCACTGGTCTGCGCGGACGGATCGAGCCCGGCGCGGCGCGCGGCGGATCCGAGGGCGCGGGCCAGTGCGTCCGACGTGGACGGACGGGCCTCGTCGGGGGCGGGGGGTTCGACGCTCACGCGGCGCCCGGCGCGACCGGCATCTTCAGCGGGATGAGGTCGCGCGGCGGCATGGGCTGGCTGCCGCGCACGATGACGAGGGATCGGAAGAGATCCTCGACCCGCTCGGCGGCGATCGGGTCGTTGGCCGCGGCGCCGCCGATGACACCGCGCAGGAACCAGCGCGGGCCGTCGACTCCGACGAAGCGGGCCAGTCGTTTGATCGGCGCGCCGCCGTCGACCGCGGTGGGCACCTCGGCGAGGAGCTCGGTGCCGAGGGCGCCCTCACGCTCTTCCGCCCGGCCGCCCTGCTGCCGCACCTGCTCGAGCAGCTGGGCGCGGGTCTCATCCCAGAGCCCACCGCTGCGCGGGGCGGCGAAGGCCTGCACCTGCAGCGTCGAGTCGGCGTAGTCCAGTCCCACGGCGACGATCTGCTTCGACTGCTCCTCGACCTCGAGGCGCAGGTTCAGACCTTCGCGCGGGAGCACCTTGATCGCGCCGAGGTCGATGTAGGGGCGAACCGGGTTCGCCTCGCTCTCGTCGTAGGGCCCGGCCTCCGCGCGGGTGTCGGGGGCGGACTTGTCGCCGAAGGAGGGGACGATGTCGCTCACGAGGGAGCTCCTTCCGTGCTCTGATAGCCCGTCGAACCGAATCCGCCTTCGCCGCGCACACTGCCGGGCAGCTCGTCGACCGGCACGAAGCGCGCACGCGGAACGGGCAGGACGATGAGCTGCGCGATGCGGTCGCCGACGGCGACCTCGTACGTCGCGTGAAGGTCGGTGTTCAACAGGGTGACCTTGATCTCACCGCGGTAGCCCGCATCGACCGTGCCCGGTGCATTCACGACGGTGATGCCGTGCTTCGCCGCCAGCCCGCTGCGCGGGACGACGAACGCGGCGTAACCGTCGGGCAGCGCGATGCGCACACCGGTGCCGACGAGGGCGCGCTCGCCCGGGCCGAGGATGACCGCCTCCGCGGCGACGAGATCTGCGCCGGCGTCGCCCGGGTGGGCGTACTGCGGGATCGTCGGCGCGATAATGGGGACGTCAACGCTTTCGGTCACGCAAAGAGGCTAATGCAGATCACCCAGCTCTCGAGGAGCGTCGCATCCGGTTCGTACCGTGAGCGGCTCTCGCCGTCACTGTGGGCGCTCGTCGCCTCCGCGGTCTGTGCACCCATGGCGGCGCTCGTGGTCGTGCCGATCGACGCGACGTTCTCGCTCGCGGTCGGCGTGATCGTCGGATGCCTCATCGTCGCTCTGCTGCTCGCGGCGTCGCCGAGCGTTCGAGTCGCCGACGGCGTGCTCCATGCCGGGCGCGCTCGCATCGACGTCATTCATCTCGGCGATGCGGTGGTGTTCACCGGCGAAGAGGCGCGGCGCGTGCGGGGTCCGGGTCTGCCCCGTGACGCCTGGCACCTGTTTCGTGGCGGGATCGATGCCGTGGTCGTGTTCCCGGTCGTGGATCCGGACGATCCGACGCCGGCGTGGGTCATCGCGTCCCGCACGCCGGATCGTCTCGCGGCCGCCGTCGCGGCCGCTCAGCTCACGCGGCGCACTCCGCGCAGATAGGGCCGATGCCCTCTTCGTGGTCGAGCTGCGAGCGGTGCTTCACCAAGAAGCAGCTCACGCACGTGAACTCGTCCTCCTGGGGCGGGAGCACGACGACGTCGAGCTCGAGGTCGGAGAGGTCCGCGCCCGGGAGCTCGAAGCCCGACGGGTTGTCGGTGTCTTCGGAATCGCCCGAGCCGGAGAGCTTGTCCGGCACACGCTCCTTGAGGGCCTCGATCGACTCGCTGTCGTCGTCGGTCTTGCGCGGGGCGTCGTAATCCGTGGCCATTCGTCCGTGTCTCTACTTCCAGATGCTGCGTGCCGCGCGGCGCGCGGCGGCGATAGTTTGCATGACGCGGAACACAAACGCAAATGCGTTCCGCTGAGGCGTGCATCGTCGAAACGCCCGCCACGCGGGCGATATTCCGAGCGGTCCGGTCGCGGTGTGGAACCATGGCGGAACACGGCAGATCGGAGGCGTGTCCCGCATGGAAAAGCTCAGAGTCATCGGCGTCGAGGATGATGTGCTGGTGCTCGCCACGGAGACGGGTGAGCGCTTCGGTGTCCCGGTGGACGAGGTGCTGCGCACCCAGTTGCGTCGCGCCGACCGTTCCAGCGCCGGATCCCGCACGAAGGCAAGCCCCCGTGACATCCAGGCGCAGATCCGTGCCGGGCTGTCCGCCGAGGAGACCGCCGCGGTGCTCGGCCTCTCCGTCGACGATGTGGTGCGTTTCGAGGCACCGGTGCTCGCAGAGCGTGAGTTCGTCGTCGGGCAGGCGCTCTCCGTTCCGGTGCTGCTCACGAGCGACTTCGACTCCGACACACCGACCACCTTCGGCGACGCGGTCCGCGCGAAGCTGGTGGAGGCGCACGCCGTGGGCGAGCGGTGGTCCAGCTGGAAGGACGACAGCGGCTGGACGGTGAAGCTCTCGTTCTCGATCACCGAGGTCGAGCGGGACGCGCGCTGGAGTTTCGATCCGAAACGTTCCGTGCTCTCCCCGATCAACGCCGATGCGACACAGCTCTCACGTCAGGGGTCTCTGCCGGACGGTCTGATTCCGCGGTTGCGCGCGCTCGAGATCCCGGGCATCAAGGACGATTCACGGTTCGACAGCGGCGCATTCGGACCTCGCGCACTCCCGGACCTCGAGCCGGAGGATGCGCACGAGGTCGAGCCGCTCGACCACACTCCTGTCGCGCCACCGCAGTCGAGCCCCGCCGTTCAGCACGCGGCGATCAAGCGGGCGCCCGAGGCATCCGTCACCTCATCCGAGACGGCCGACCTCCTCGAGGCGCTGCGTCGTCGTCGAGGCCAGCGGCCCGACGCGCCCGATGTCATCGCCGAGGTCCCCCGCGGCGCGGCCGCACCGGTCGCCCTGTTCGACGCGGTCGAGCCGGGGTACGACGAGGCTCCGGCGCCCGTGGAGACGCCCGCACTGCCGACGAGCCCACCCGGCGGGAGCGATGCGCAGCGGCGCAAAGGTCGCACTTCGATGCCGTCGTGGGATGAGATCGTCTTCGGCGCCCGCACCGACGAGAGCTGACCTCAGCTCCAGGCGGCCAGCCCGATGAGCGGGACGATGCGCTCCTGCTCGGTGAGTGATCCGTGCTGTCCGACCATGCGGCGACTGCTGATGTCGTCGGTGCGCCCGTCGTAGTACGCGACACCGCTGCGCGCGGCGACGATCACGTCTCCGATGCGTTTCGCCGCCTCGGGAGCGACGCGGGCACCGAAGAGTCCGGCGTCGATCGCCTCGTCGCGGCTCAGCACCCAGGCTCGCTCCCCCTCCGCCGCGCGCCACGCCTCGACCAGTCGCGCGGCAGACCGTTCGCGCGCGTAAAGGTGCAGCATGCGGGGCTCGCCCGCGACATCCGTCACGTCATCGCGCAGCGCCGCGTCGTCGACGATGATCTGGCGGTGCGCCGGCACATCGACCATGCCATGGTCGGCGGTGACCACGATGCCGGCATCGGATGCCGTGTGAAGCCGCCTCGCGGCTCGGTCGATCTGTTCGAGCACCGCCGCCCACTCATCGGACTCCCATCCGGCGCGGTGACCGGCGGTGTCGAGTTCGGGTGCGTAGAGGTAGACGAGGGTTCCGGGCACGGCGGCGGCCTCGATCGCCTTCTCGACGCGGTCGTCGAGGCCGGCGGCGTCGCGATGGATGCCGTGCGGGAACATCGCGGTCGTGAAGCCGGATGTCGCGTACTCCGGACGCGAGCAGACCACGAGACGCTCGCGTGCACGGAGTGTCGTGGTGAGCGAGCGCGCCAGCGGCCAGGATTCGGTGTCGAGCTCGCCGCGCTCCCAGCCATTGAGCTGGTTGGCGACGATGCCGGTGTCGGGCACCCGCACGCGGTATCCGAGGATGCCGTGCTCCCCCGGCGTGACTCCCGTCCAGAGGGAGGCGAGAGCGGCCGCGGTCGTCGACGGGAAGACCGACCGTGCGACATCCTTCTTGCCCATCGCCTCCGCGAGGAATCGAGCGTGCCCTGCACGCTGGCGCAGGTTGAGCGCGCCGAGCCCGTCGACGAGGAGCACGATCACGCTCGGCGCCGGACGGAACCAGCCCTCCTCGCCGCGGATCGCCCGCAACGCGTTCGACACGACGCCGGTGAGGCTCCGGGCTCCGGCGGGGTCGGTCGGTAGGCTGGAGCGCATCGGGGTCAGTCTCGCACACGCGCACGCCCCGCCCCGCGACACGAGGCAGAACGTCATGGCCAGCACCCGAAACCCCTCCACGCCGCCCGCAGAGGAGCGCATCGACGACGTCGACCTGTCGACCGAGATGCAAGGCTCCTTCCTGGAGTACGCCTATTCGGTCATCTACTCCCGGGCGCTCCCCGATGCGCGCGACGGGCTGAAGCCCGTGCAGCGCCGCATCCTCTTCCAGATGGCCGACATGGGGCTGCGCCCCGACCGAGGCCACGTCAAGAGTGCCCGCGTCGTCGGTGAGGTCATGGGAAAGCTGCACCCTCACGGCGACGCGCCGATCTACGACGCACTCGTGCGACTCGCGCAGCCCTTCACGCTGCGCGTGCCGCTCGTCGACGGCCACGGCAACTTCGGCTCCCTTGACGACGGTCCCGCCGCCCCGCGCTACACGGAGGCGCGGCTCGCGCCGTCGGCACTCGCCCTCACCGCCGACCTCGACGAGGACGTCGTCGATTTCGTGCCGAACTACGACGGGCAGTTCCAACAGCCCGAGGTGCTGCCGGCTGCCTTCCCGAACCTCCTCGTCAACGGCGCCGCAGGCATCGCCGTCGGCATGGCGACGAACATGGCGCCCCACAACCTCATCGAGGTCGTGGCCGCCGCGGTGCATCTGCTCGAGAACCCCGAGGCATCCGTTGAGGAGCTGATGGAGTTCGTCCCGGGCCCCGACCTTCCGTCGGGCGGGATCATCGTCGGGCTCGACGGCATCAAGGACGCCTACACGACCGGCCGCGGCACGTTCCGCACGAGAGGCAAGGTCACGGTCGAACAGCTCGGCCCGCGCCGCACCGGCCTCATCGTCACCGAGCTCCCGTACATGGTCGGCCCTGAGCGCGTCATCGAGAAGATCAAGGACGCCGTCAACGCGAAGAAGCTGACCGGCATCTCCGATGTCACCGACCTGACCGACCGTGAGCACCCGCTGCGCATCGTGATCGGCATCAAGACCGGCTTCAAGCCGACCGCTGTGCTCGAGCAGCTCTACCGGCTCACGCCCCTCGAGGACTCGTTCGGCATCAACAACGTGGCCCTCGTCGACGGCCAGCCGCAGACGCTCGGCCTCAAGCCGCTGCTGCGGGTCTACCTCGATCATCGCCTGCGCGTCATCACGCGGCGCAGCGAATACCGTCTTGCCAAGCGCCGGGACCGGCTGCACCTCGTTGAGGGCTTGCTCATCGCGATCCTCGACATCGACGAGGTCATCCAGGTGATCCGCACCTCGGATGACTCGGAGTCCGCGCGAGGCCGGCTGATGACGGTGTTCGACCTGTCCGAGGTGCAGGCGGAGTACATCCTCGAACTGCGGCTGCGCCGGCTTACACGGTTCTCGCGCATCGAGCTGGAGTCGGAGCGCGACGAGCTGAAGGCTGAGATCGCGAGCCTCGAGGAGCTGCTCGGCAGTGACGTGCTGCTGCGCGCGGCGGTGGCGAGCGAGCTCGAGCACGTCGCCGAGCAGTACGGCACGCCGCGGCGCACGCTGCTCATGAACGGCTCTCCGGTCACCGCGCGTACCGCGTCGCGTGCGACCGCGCCGAGCCTGGAGATCGCCGACGACCCGTGCCGCGTCTACCTGTCGGCCACCGGCCGCATGGTGCGTGCGGAGCTCGGCGAAGACGGCTCGATCGTGCCGCCTGCGCGCCGGTCGAAGCACGACGCGGTGCGCTCGGTGGTGACGACCACGGTGCGGGGCGAGATCGGTGCGGTGACGACGCGCGGGCGGCTCGTGCGGCTCTCCCCCGTCGACCTTCCGTCGGTGCCCGCCAACTCCGTGCAGCTCGCCGTCGGCACCCGCGTCGACCAGTACCTGGCGCTGGAGAAGGGCGAGCACGTCGTCGCCCTCGTGCCTCTCGTCGCGGAGCCGCCGATCGCGCTCGGCACCCGTCAGGGAGTCGTGAAGCGTGTGTCGGCCACCGAACTCGCCCCGGGCAAGCACGACGCCGAGATCATCGCTCTGAAACCCAGCGACGAGGTCGTCGGAGCGGCCGTCGCGCCCGACGAAGCCGAAATCGTGTTCGTCGCGAGCGACGCCCAGCTCCTGAGGTTCGAGGCGTCGGCCGTGCGACCACAGGGTCGCGCCGCGGGTGGCATGGCGGGCATCCGTCTGTCCGACGGCGCCGAGGTCATCCACGTGGCCGTCGTGACCGATCCGGACGCCGCCGAGGTCGTGACCGTCGCGGGAAGCTCCTCCGTGCTGGCCGGGGCAGACGCGGGCAGCGGCAAGGTGTCGGCGTTCGCGGAGTTCCCGCCCAAGGGTCGCGCCACCGGCGGTGTTCGCGCGCAGCGGTTCCTGCGTGGCGAGGACGCCCTGACGCTCGCCTGGGTCGGCGTCGAGCCGCGCGCCGTGGGTGCGGACGGCTCGACGCGGGCGCTGCCGGCCTCCGGGGCGAAACGGGATGCCTCGGGCCAGACGATCGATGCCGTCATCGGCGCCGTCGGCACCGCCCTCGCGTAGCCGGGCGAGGTGCGGCGTCCACTCGAGATTCGGGCCGCCGTAAGACGTGCCGGCGGCGAGACTCCGAGCGTGTCGCCGGTCAGGCGTCGATGCGGTCGCGCGCCAGTCGGTCGCTCGAGGTCACGATGAACTCGCGGCGCGGTGCGACCTCGTTGCCCATGAGCAGCTCGAAGACGGTGGCCGCGGCCTCCGCGTCGGAGAAGGTCACCCGACGCAGGGTGCGCCCGGCGCGGTCCATCGTGGTGGTCGCGAGCTGCTCGGCGTCCATCTCGCCGAGCCCCTTGTAGCGCTGGATGGGCTCCTGCCAGCGGCGACCCGCCTTCTGCAGCTTCGCGAGCAGGGCGTGCAGCTCCTGCTCGGAGTAGGTGTAGATCGTCTCGTTCGGCTTCGAGCCGGGGTTCACGACGATCACCCGATGCAGCGGAGGAACAGCGGCGTAGACGCGGCCCGCCTCGACGAGCGGACGCATGTAGCGGAAGAACAGGGTGAGCAGCAGCGTGCGGATGTGCGCGCCGTCGACGTCGGCGTCGCTCATGAGGATGACCTTGCCATAGCGCGCCTGCTCGAGATCGAACGAGCGCCCCGAGCCCGCGCCGATAACCTGGATGATCGAAGCGCACTCGGCGTTCGAGAGCATGTCGCTGATCGATGCCTTCTGCGTGTTCAGGATCTTCCCGCGGATGGGAAGCAGTGCCTGGTACTCGCTGGTGCGCGCCTCCTTCGCGGTGCCGAGGGCCGAGTTGCCCTCGACGATGAACAGTTCGGAGGCGGCGACGTCGTTCGTGCGGCAGTCGACGAGCTTCGCGGGCAGCGACGACGACTCGAGCGCGTTCTTGCGGCGCTGGGTCTCCTTGTGGGCGCGCGCGGAGATGCGCGCCTTCATCTCGGCGACCACCTTGTCGAGCAGAAGCGCGGTCTGGGCCTTGTCGTCGCGCTTGGTCGACGAGAACCGCTCGCCGAGGGTACGTGAGACCACGGAGGTGACGATCTGGCGCACCGCGGGCGTGCCCAGCACCTCCTTCGTCTGGCCCTCGAACTGGGGCTCGGGAAGACGGACGGTGAGCACCGCAGTGAGGCCCGCGAGGATGTCGTCCTTCTCGATCTTGTCGGTGCCGACCTTCAGCCGGCGGGCGTTCTGCTCGACCTGGGTGCGCAGCACCTTCATGAGGCCCTGCTCGAAGCCCTGTTGGTGGGTGCCGCCCTTGGGGGTGGCGATGATGTTCACGAACGAACGGCTGACCGTCTCGTATCCGGTTCCCCAGCGCAGCGCGATGTCGACCTCGCACGTGCGCGTCACCTCGGTGGGAACCATCGCGCCCGATGCCTGCAACACGGGTACGGTCTCGGTGAAGTCGCCGGCACCGGTCAGGCGCCACGTGTCGGTCACGCCGCTGTCGGGCGCGAGGAAGTCGGCGAACTCGGAGATGCCCCCGTCGAAGTGGAAGTCGGTGGTGACCGGTGTCTCACCGCGGGCATCGCCGATCGCGATGTGGAGCCCCGGCACGAGGAACGCGGTCTGCCGCGCCCGCTGCTCGAGCTCGTCGAGGTGGAACGTCGCATCGCGGGTGAAGATCTGACGGTCGGCCCAGTAGCGCACCCGCGTGCCGGTCACGCCCTTCGCGACCTTGCCGATGACCCGCAGCTCGCTGCGCTCGTCGTACGGGGTGAAGGGGGCGTCGGGTCGCGGTTCACCGCTGTCGGCGAAGACGCCGGGCTCGCCCCGACGGAAGGACAGCGCGTACGTCTTGCCGTCGCGATCGACCTCCACGTCGAGTCGCTCCGACAGCGCGTTGACGACCGAGGCGCCCACACCGTGCAGACCACCGGATGCCGCGTAGGACCCGCCGCCGAACTTGCCGCCGGCGTGCAGCTTCGTGAACACGACCTCGACGCCCGTGAGCCCGGTGCGCGGTTCGATGTCGACCGGGATGCCGCGGGCACGGTCGCCGACCTCGACGCTCCCGTCGGGACGCAGGGTGACGTCGATGCGTTCGCCGAACCCGCCGAGCGCTTCGTCGACCGCGTTGTCGATGATCTCCCACAGGCAGTGCATGAGTCCGCGGGAGTCAGTAGAGCCGATGTACATGCCGGGACGCTTGCGCACGGCCTCGAGTCCCTCGAGGACCTGGAGGTGGTGGGCGGAGTACTCGGCGGTCACAATCTCCAAGCGTATGCGCGGGTACCGACGTCGCCTGGCACAGACACGGGGTACGGGGGCCGCCGTACGCGTTGAGCGAAATGTGACGCGTTCGCGGCATACCCGAAACATCGGCGTGCTTGTATGTGAGGACTTCGGCGCCACCGGGCGTCGGGCAGACGCATCGAGGAGGCAGTCATCATGACCTACACGTCGACCCCCACCGAGGGCAATGCCGTTCTCGACTACCGTCTCACCGCCGTCGACCGCTGCGACTCCTGCGGTGCGCAGGCCTACATCGCCGCCGAGGTGAACGGCACGCAGCTCCTGTTCTGCGCCCACCACGGCCGCAAGTACGAGGCCAAGCTCCGCTCCGTCGCCACCTCGTGGCACGACGAGACTGCTCGCCTCATCGAGTCCTGACGTCGTCCTCGGCGCGACGCTCGATGAGGGGCGACAGCCGCACCGCGATTTCCTCGCCGATCGTGTCGATCGCTTCCGCCAGGTCGGTGGCGCTGGGTGCTCCCACCCCGTAGATCCGAACAGTCCCCCCGACGGCGGCGTGCGGCCAGGCGTCGACGGACGTCGTGAGGTCGTCGACGCTCCGGACGGCGACCAGCCCTGCGGGGCTCCGCGCCACCGTTCGTCCGCCGAGGGTGGACGGCAGGCCATCCAGCGCTCCGACTCCGAGTACCGCGATTCCGCCGCGAACCTCGATGACGTCGGCGTCGAGGGAAGCCACCGGCGCGATCCCGAGTTCGTGCTCACCGGGGCCGCCGGCTGGCCGGATCCCGTAGCTGAACGCTCCGATGCGCACCATGTCGTAGCGGAACTCGGGGCGCTGGAATGCCGCGGCGCTCGCGGCGAGGTGGGCGCGCGGTGGCGTCAGGCCGGCGTCGTGCACGACCGCGAGAGCCTCGTCGAAGCGGGCGCGTGCCGCGTCATCTTCGCCATTGGACGCCTCGGCGAGATGGCTCCAGACACCCTCCAGGCTCAGCGCCCCGGCCGCCGAGGCCGCCGCGGTGCGGGCGACGGCATCGGTCCACTCCTCGGGTCGGATGCCGTTGCGGTGCAGGCCCGTGTCGATCTTCAGGTGAACCCGCGCCGTCGTGCCGTGCGCGGCGGCGAGTCGGACGACGTCCTCGAGCAGCGCCGGGTCACCGACACCGAGGTCGATCCCCGCGTCGATCGCCGTGTGGAGGGACGCATCGCCGGCGACCATCCAGGCGAAGACCCGCACCGAGTCTCCCGCCAGGGCGCGCACGCGTAGAGCGGTCGGCAGGTCGAACGCGCCGATCCAGGTGATTCCGGCCTCGAGGGCGGTGGGGATCACGTTGTCGAGACCGTGTCCGTACGCATCGTCCTTGACCACGAGCATCAGTTCGGCCGGGGAAACGCGGGCGCGCAGCACATCGATGTTGGCGGCGAGGGCAGCGCGGGAGATCCGCAGCACGGCAGTCACGATTGCACCTCGCGTTGCGTGTGGAGACCGACGGCGGTGACGATCTCCGACGACCGGAGTCCTGTCGCTGCGGCCCAGCGCGCGACGGTGTCGCCGCCTCGACCGAAGAAGGTCGCTTCGGCGCCGCGCGCCACATCGGCGTCACCGATGTCGATGACGCAGACATCCATGGCGACCCGCCCGACGATCGGATGCCGTGCCCCCTCGATGAAGACGGATGCCGCGCCCCCCGCGCCGCGCACGACTCCCTGTGCGTAGCCGCCCGTCACCAGAGCGACCCGCGTATCCGCGGGGGCGCGGAACCGGTAACCGTACGACACGCCTTCGCCGGCCCGTAGCCGCTTCGTGCTGAGCACCGTGCCGACGAGGGTCATCGCCGGCTCACCCTCGACCCAGCCGTACGTCGCCGCCGGGCTCAGGGACGGATCGCCCGTGCGCACGACACGGCCGCCGATGGCCGACGCGTCGTCGACTAGGAGAAGTGCGTCGGTCTCCCCCAGCAGCGCCGTCGAGACAGCCGTGACCCCGTGGCCGTAGGCGTCGTGGCGAAGATCGACGAGCGGGGCGGACGCCGCGGCCCCTCGGACGTTCGCGACGATCGCCGCCACGCTGATGCGGGCGACGGGAGCAGCATCGTCGGTCATGGCCTATCGCAGCTGGATGGCCGTGAACCGCTTGCCGGTGGCCAGGCGCTCGATCTCGGCACGCGCGGCGTCGGCATGGGCGTCGATCGCGGCGTGCGCGTCGCCGGTCGAGTACGTGAGGGCGCGACGGGCTGTCGCTGCGGTGAGCAGCAGGTCGGCGAGCCAGGGGTTCAGCGGAAGCACCGGGCCCTGCAGGTTCGTTGCGACGACGCTGCCGGCGCGCACCGTCTCGTGGCCGCCGTCGACGCCGCCGCTGCCCGCGATCACCGTTCCGTACGCGAGGGCGGGGTCATCGAGCGACCACAGCGAGGCATGGTCCTCGAAGCCGACGAGCCGTCCGTCGGCCGTGTCAGCGACGACGTAACCGACACGACGCTCTCGCGTGCGGGCGACCCGCGCCGGAACGAGGCCGAGCCCGTCGAGACGGGAGCCGTCCGTGAGGGTGATCTGCTCGGCGAGCAGCTCCGCACCGCCGCCGACGGCGAGCACGGGGCAACCGTTCTCGACCTCGGTGCGCAGCCAGTCGGCGCGGGCACGCAGGTCGGATTCGACGGTGCGGATCGCGGAGAGCGGTCCGTTGCCGATGACGATCAGGTCGGCCTCGCCCGGCGCGGTGTCGCCGGGTTCGACGGTGACGACCTCGACCTCGAGCCCGGCGAGACGCGCGCGGGTCGCGAGCACCTCGACGTTTCCGGCGTCGCCGGAGATGCCGAGCAGGGTCGGATAGAGCTGGATGAGGCGCAGAGTCATCGGCGGGCGATCTCCTGGTCTCCGTGACCGAGCACGCGACGTCCGATCATCATGAGCTCGTAGTTGACGAACCAGTTCTGACGGCCGGACGCCGTCACCGGGAACGACCGCATGATCTCGACGGCCTTCTCGAGGTCGGGTTCGACGACCCCGATCGGGATTCCGGCGTAGGCGAAGCGCGTGGCGATCTGGTGGGCCTTCTCCCCCGTGATCACATCGACGTGGTCGAAGGCCGAGAGATCGACGTCGTACAGCCAGGAGATGTCGGGCGTGCCCTCATCGATCGCGAATAGCAGCCGCTCGGGTGTGCCGTCGAGCGCGTCGATGTTCAGCTGCAGGCTCGGGCCGTTCTTGAACATCACGAACTCCACCAGCTCGCCCGCCGGATCGCGACGCAGCGGAATGACCTCGCCGCGTCCGTAGGCCGGGGCCATCGCGGCGAAGCCGGCCTGCGCGGCCTCGGGCCGGAAGGCGTCGCCGAGCACGTGACGGGCGGCGCTGACCGCCGCCGCCGCATCGACCGCGTAGTGCAGGCCGCGCGCGGGAAGGCGGACCGGGATGCTCCGCCCCTCGAGGGAGATCTCGACCTCGCGTCCGGAGACAGCGGTGACCTCGCTCTCCGCCTCGTGGCGGATCGCCTGCGCGGTTCCGCTGCGGGTGTCGGCGGCGTTGTTCAGACCGTGAGCCGACGCGGCGACGACCTCATCCGAGGCGCCGAAGAACGACACCGGCGCGCGCAGCGTCGACGGGTCGATCTTGCTGAGGTACGGATCATCGCGGTTGGTCACCACGCGCACGCTCGCGCGGGTCGCGGCATCCAGCATCATGTCGGCGACCCGCTCGGTCTCGTAGAACCGGTACAGCTGGTCGACCTGCACGTTCAGCGCCACGATCACCCGCGGCGAGAGGATGTCGGCAAGGTCGGCCGCATAGCCCTCGTCGACCTCCAGCACCGCGACATCAGCCCGCACCCGACCGAACAGGGTCGCATCCGCGAGGAACGCGCTCGTGACGCCCTGCGGCAGGTTCGCGCCGGTGGGGTTCGTGAACACCCGCAGACCGTGCGCCCGCAACACCTCGCTGATCATGTGCGTCGTCGTGGTCTTGCCGTTCGACCCCAGCACGAACACGACGCCCGCCGGGAACTGCGCAGCGATGCTCGACAGCAGCGTGGGCGCGAGCCGGTTGGCGACGTACCCCGGGAACGCCGATCCGCCGCCGCGCAGGCGCGTGGCGAATCGGGCGAGCTTGCCGACGGCGACCGCGGGGACGTACTTCGCGCGGAACGTCATGCGCGGCTCACTCGAGGTAGTCGCGCAGCGACTGCGACCGCGACGGATGACGCAGCTTCGCCATCGTCTTCGACTCGATCTGACGGATGCGCTCGCGCGTGACGCCGAACGTGTCGCCGATCTGGTCGAGCGTCTTCGGCTGGCCGTCGCCGAGACCGAACCGCATGCGGATCACGCCCGCCTCGCGCTCGCTGAGCGAGTCGAGGAGCGACTCGAGCTGACGCTGCAGCATGGTGAAGCCCACCGCGTCGGCCGGGACCACAGCCTCGGTGTCCTCGATCAGATCGCCGAATTCGCTGTCGCCGTCCTCACCGAGCGGCGTGTGCAGCGAGATCGGCTCACGGCCGTACTTCTGCACCTCGATGACCTTCTCGGGGGTCATGTCGAGCTCGCGGCTCAGCTCCTCGGGCGTGGGTTCGCGTCCGAGGTCCTGCAGCATCTGCCGCTGCACGCGGGCGAGCTTGTTGATGACCTCGACCATGTGAACGGGGATGCGGATCGTGCGCGCCTGATCGGCCATCGCTCGGGTGATCGCCTGACGGATCCACCACGTCGCATACGTCGAGAACTTGAAGCCCTTGGTGTAGTCGAACTTCTCGACTGCGCGGATGAGGCCCAGGTTGCCCTCCTGGATGAGGTCCAGGAACTGCATGCCGCGCCCGGTGTAGCGCTTCGCGAGCGACACGACCAGACGCAGGTTCGCGCCCAACAGGTGGCTCTTCGCGCGCTGACCGTCACGGGCGACCCACTGCAGGTCGAGGCCCGTCTGGCCGGCCTTGTCGGCGGCCGACATGCCCGAGAGCTTCTCCTCGGCGAACAGACCCGCCTCGATGCGCATCGCGAGCTCGACCTCTTCGGCCGCGTTCAGCAGCGGCACCTTGCCGATCTGCTTCAGGTAGTCCTTGACCGGGTCGGCTGTCGCGCCGGTGATCTGCGTCGAGTAGACCGGGACGTCGTCCTCGTCGCTCGACGAGATGACGATCGCGCCCGTCGGAAGCGGCTCGCTGAACGCGGGCTTCTTCTCGTCGTCGTCTTCCGCATCGTCGTCGGCGTCGTCGGATGCCGCGGCATCCGTCTTCTTCTTCGCCGTGGGCGTGTCGTCGCCGTCGCTGTCGTCCGACTCGTCGCCGTCATCGGCGGAGTCGTCGAGCTCCTCGTCGATCTCGACGTCGTCCTCGTCCTCGTCCTCGTCGAACTCGTCGTCCTTCGGCTTCGCGGTCGACTTCTTCTCAGGCGCCTTCTTCGCGGGCGCGGCCTTCTTCGCTGCGGGCTTCGCCGTCGCGCGGGTCTTCGTCGCGGGCTCCGTCGCCGCGGCATCCGTCTCGTCGACGACGGCCGTCTCGTCGGCGGCGTCCGCAGCCTTCGTGGTCGCGCGCGATCGGGTTCCGGTCTTGGTGGCTGGAGTCACGTTTCGCCTTTCACCGAGGGCGTTCCCTCCCTCGGACAGAGGTAAGACCCTTGTCAAGTCCAGTGCTGTTCGCAACCGGATCGACAACGGGTCGGTCCCTCATTGTCTCATACCCGCGTCGGCGTCCTCGCCTCGCGGTCTCCCCTGTGGCAACATCGGTGCGCTCAGGCGCATTCCCCGCTCAAGAGAACGGGCCGGCGCGCCGGTCGTCGTCGCCCGGGCGTGACGCGAGGAAGCGCTCGAGCTCGGCGGCGAGCTCGTCGGCGCTCGGCAGATCGCCCTGGTGGATCAGCGGAGTGGCCTGCGTCGCTCCCGCCATATAGGCGTCGTAGCGCTCCTCGAGGCCTGACAGCATGGTGCCGAGCTCGTCACTCTGCTCGATCTGCTCGGCGACCTTTGCGACGAACGCCTCGTTCTCCTGCCGGAGGGACTCGACGTCGAACACGAGACCCGTGGCGAGCGTGATGCTGTCGAAGGCGGCGATGGCGGTGGCGGGGTACTCGGCGTCGCCGAGGTAGTGAGGTACGAGCAGCACGAACCCCGCGATCTTCGCTCCTGCCTCGGCGAAGCGGTACTCGAGCAGGTGTCCGATGGTGGCGGGTACCTGCGTGCGGGGCTTCCACACCGAATGCGCCGCCGTCAGGTCTGGTCGGGTGCCCGACACGGTCGCGCCGAGGGGCCGCGTGTGCGGCACGGGCATGGGGATCGCGTGCACCCACGTCACGCCCGAGACGCCGAGGGCGTGCGCAGCCTCGGTGACGGAGGACGCGAAAGCCTCCCAGGCGAAGTCCGGCTCGTATCCCGACAGCAGCAGGAATCGCTGTCCGAGGGTGTCGCGTCCGAGCGACAGTTCGAGCCGCGGCGGACGGTAGTCGGACAGGTGGTCCTCGTCGAACACGACGATCGGCCTGCGGGCGCGATAGTCGAGCAGCACGTCGTTCTCGAAGCGCAGCACGGTCTGCAGGTCCCCCGCCTCGCGCAGGTGGTCGATGACCTGCGATGCCGCCGATCCCGCATCGGTGAAACCGGTGAACGCGATCACGAGCGGAAGGCCGTGCGGCACCTCCGGCGCGTCGTCCGCGGCGTCGTACAGAGGAGCGTCGAAGGGCATGACTCCATGCTAGGAGCCGGACGAGGGGGTGGGCCGGACGCTTCGCCCTGGGCGTACCTAGGATGAAGTCATGCCGTACCCCGTTCTCGAGTTCACCGACCAGCCGACCACCGAGATCGCCGCGGACGCGGTGCTGTTCCTCCTTCCCTGGGGTGATCCCGCCGACGATGCGAGCACGTCTGTGCGCGCCGCGGCCGACGCCGTCGGCGCCTCGCGCAGCGCAGGCGCCGTCACCCGGGTGAGCGTGCCGGAACTCGTCTCGCTCCCCGCCGCGGTCGTCGCGGTCGGCGACGGCGCGGATGCCGCGGCATCCCGTTTCGCGGCCGGCGCCGGCATTCGCACCCTCATCGGATTCGAGACGGTCGCGATCGTGCCGCTCGGCGGCACCGCCGCGCACGCCCGCGCGATCGCCGAAGGCGCGACCCTCGGGGGATACCGCTTCGACGGCTACAAGAAGAACGCGCCGGGGCGAGTCCGCGCGAACCGTGTGCTCATCGCGGCCCCGGGCACGGATGACGATGCCGCCTTCGCCGCGGCGGTGGGCGAGGCATCCGCTCTCGTCAAGGACCTCGTCACGACGCCGGCCGAGTGGCTCGGCCCCGCCGATCTCGCCGATGCGGCGCGCGCCGCCGTCGAGGGGCTCCCCGTCGAGGTGACCGTCTGGGACGAGGACGCACTGCGGGCGGGCGGCTTCGGCGGCATCCTCGGCGTCGGACAGGGCTCGGTGCGCCCGCCGCGCCTCGTGAGGGTGGACTACTCCCCCGCCGACGCGACGGGGCACGTCGCCCTCGTCGGCAAGGGCATCACCTTCGACACCGGCGGTCTCTCGCTGAAGCCGGCCGGGTCCATGGTCGGCATGAAGTACGACATGTGCGGAGCCGCGACAGTGCTCGCCGTGGCCCGTGCGGCCGCGCGTCTCGCGGTTCCGGTGCGCGTGACCGCGTGGCTCTGCATTGCTGACAACATGCCCTCCGGCAGCGCCACGCGTCCGGGCGACGTTCTGCGCATCGCCGACGGCCAGACCGTCGAGGTGCTGAACACCGATGCCGAGGGTCGCCTCGTGCTCGCGGACGGCCTCGTCGCGGCGAGCCGCGAGAACCCCGACCTGATCGTCGACGTCGCGACTCTCACCGGGGCGATCACCACCGCACTCGGCACCCGCCACACCGGCGTCATGGGTGAGGAGGGCGCCGTTGCGGCCTATCTCGCCGCCGCAGAGCGGGTCTCCGAGCTGGCCTGGCCGCTGCCGCTCCCCGACCACATGGAGGACGAGCTCGACTCCCCGATCGCCGACCTCGTGAACGCGAAGATCGGCGACCCGGCGGGCGGGTCGCTGTTCGCGGGTCTCTTCCTCCGCCGCTTCGTCGGACGTCTCTCGGATGCCGACGACGCCCCTCGCATTCCTTGGGTGCACCTCGACATCGCCGGTGTCGGCATGAACAAGGGCGGCGGATACGGCTTCACCGACAAAGGCCCTACCGCCGCGACGGTGCGGAGCCTCATCGAGCTGATCGGCACCCGCGCATGAGCGCGCACACCGTCGACGTCGTCGTCATCGGCGGCGGCAGCGCCGGTTACGCGGCGGCGATCCGTGCCCGCGAGCTCGGCTCGTCGGTCGTCATCGTCGAGGCCGACAAGCTCGGCGGCACCTGCCTTCACCGCGGCTGCGTGCCGACGAAGGCGCTGCTGCACACGGCCGAGGTCGCGGATGTCGCACATGCGGCGTCGACCGCGGGCGTCTCGGTCGGCGAGGTCGTCGTCGACGGCTCCGCCGCGCGCGCGTTCCGCGACAAGATCGTCGCCGGCAAGCACAAGGGTCTGCAGGGCCTCATCGCGGGTCACGGCATCACCGTCGTCGCCGGGTACGGCGTGCTCGGGCCCGACCGCGTCGTCACCGTCGGCGACGACACGTACGCAGCGTCCCATGTCGTCATCGCGACGGGATCGCATACCCGTCTGCTGCCGGGCATCGAACCCGGCCCGCGCGTGTGGACCAGCGAGACCGCACTGTCGTCGGACGTCGTGCCGGCGCGGGCGATCGTCCTCGGCGGGGGCGTCATCGGTGTGGAGTTCGCGAGCGCCTGGCGGAGCCTGGGCGCCGAGGTCACGATCGTGGAAGCCCTCGACCACCTCGTCGCCGCCGAGGACGCCTCCTCTGTCGCCCAGTTGGAGCGGGCCTTCCGCCGTCGGGGCATCCAGACCCGCCTCGGTGTACGCGTCGCGACTGTCGCCGAGACGGCGGACGCGGCATCCGTGACGCTCGAGGACGGCACTGTGCTCGAGGGTGACGTCGTGCTCGTCGCTGTCGGGCGGGCGCCGCACACCGCGGACCTCGGACTCGAGCAGGCCGGCGTCGCGCTCGAGCGCGGGTTCGTCGTCGTCGACGACCAGCTGCGCACCACGGTGCCGGGCGTGTGGGCGGCGGGTGACGTCGTCGCCGGGCTGCAGCTCGCCCACCGCGGGTTCCAGCACGGGCTCGCCGTGGCGGAGCGCATCCACGGACGCACGGTGCCGCAGATCCCGGATGCCTCGATCCCCCGCGTGATCTACACGCACCCGGAGGTCGCGTCGGTCGGTCTCACCGAGGAGCGGGCGAAGGAGACCTGGGGTGCAGAGGCGATCGCCACCGTCGAGTACAACCTGGCGGGCAACGCCAAGAGCACCATCCTCGGCACGTCCGGCGTCGCGAAGGTCGTCCGTCGCCTGAACGGGCCGGTCGTGGGAGTCCATCTCGTCGGCGATCGGGTCGGCGAACTCATCACCGAGGCGCAGCTCGTCGTGGGCTGGGAGGCCCACCCCGAGGACATCGCGCCGTTCGTGCACGCACACCCCACTCAGGGCGAGGCTCTCGGCGAGGCGTTCCTCGCGCTCGCGGGCTCGCCCCTGCACGTCGCGTGAGCGACGCGTCACTAAGCTAGACACCACACCGCATTCGTGAAGGAGCAACACCCATGAGCACTTCCGTGGTCCTCCCCGCTCTCGGCGAGAGCGTGACCGAGGGAACGGTCACCCGCTGGCTCAAGCAAGTAGGGGACACGGTGGCCGTCGATGAGGGTCTCGTGGAGATCTCGACCGACAAGGTCGACACCGAGATCCCCTCGCCCGTCGCCGGTGTAATCGAGGAGATCCTCGTTCAGGAGGACGACACGATCGAAGTCGGTGCCGTGCTCGCAAAGATCGGTGACGGTTCTGCCGCGCCCGCCCCCGAGACCGCTGCTCCGGCTGCCGAGTCCGAGCCCGCGCCGGTCGCGGAGACCCCGGCCCCCGCGGCGGAGCCTTCCCCCGCTGCTGCTCCGGCCGCTGCCGCCCCGACCGCCTCCGGCGGCAAGGAGGTCGTGCTCCCCGAGCTCGGCGAGAGCGTGACCGAAGGCACCGTCACCCGCTGGCTGAAGCAGGTCGGCGACTCGGTCGAGGTCGACGAGCCGTTGCTCGAGATCTCGACCGACAAGGTCGACACCGAGATCCCGGCTCCGTTCGCCGGTGTGCTGCAGGAGATCCTGGTGCAGGAGGACGAGACTGTCGCCGTAGGCGCCGCGCTCGCCCGCATCGGCGATGGGGCCTCCGCCCCCGCCGCTGCGCCGGCAGCCGTTCCCGCGCCGGCTCCTGTTGCTGCTCCCGCCCCTGCTCCCGCTGCTGCGGCTCCGGCCGCTGCGGCTCCCGTCGCTGCACCGGCCCCGGTTGTCGCTCCTGCGGCGGCGGCCTCGGGCGACGATGTCAGCTACGTGACGCCGCTCGTGCGTCGTCTCGCGCAGCAGCAGGGTGTCGATCTCGCCACGGTCAAGGGCTCGGGCGTCGGTGGACGCATCCGCAAGGAGGACGTGCTCAAGGCCGCCGAGTCGGCGACGAGCGCACCTGCGGCCGCTGCTGTGGCCCCGGCTGCGCCCACGCTCGAGGTCTCGCCGCTGCGCGGCACCACCCAGCCGATGTCGCGTCTGCGCAAGGTTCTCGCCGAGCGCGCCGTCGCGTCGATGCAGGCCACCGCGCAGCTCACGACGGTCGTCGAGGTCGACGTCACCGACCTCGCGACGTTCCGCGACGCCGTCAAGGGTGATTTCCAGGCCAAGACAGGTCAGAAGCTCTCCTTCCTGCCCTTCTTCGCCCTCGCGGCTGCGGAGGCGCTGCAGGCGTTCCCGGTCATCAACGCGACCGTCGACGGCGACCAGATCGTCTACCCGGCGAGCGAGAACCTCTCCATCGCGGTCGACACCGAGCGTGGCCTCCTCACCCCTGTGGTGCGCGACGCGGGCTCGAAGAACGTCGCGCAGATCGCGGCGGAGATCGCGGACCTGGCGGCCCGCACCCGTGAGAACAAGCTGAAGCCCGACGAGCTCGGCGGCGGAACGTTCACCCTCACGAACACCGGTTCGCGCGGAGCGCTGTTCGACACCCCCGTCGTCTTCCTGCCGCAGTCCGCGATTCTCGGCACGGGTGTCGTGTTCAAGCGTCCCGGTGTCGTGAAGGTCGGCGGCGTCGACGCGATCGCCGTGCGCTCGTACGTGTTCCTCGCTCTGTCGTACGACCACCGCGTCATCGACGGGGCCGACGCTGCGCGCTTCCTCGGAGCGGTGAAAGCTCGTCTCGAGGCCGCGGCGTTCCAGGCCGACCTCGGCATCTGACCCCACTCACGCTGGCTCTTGCGGTGCGTCGACGACGCTTCGCAAGAGCCAGCGTTGTCTGTCGTAGACGGCGGTGACGAGCTGGACGCCCGCCACGGATGCCGCGGTGACGCGCACAGCGACCACTCCCCCGTAGTCATCGATCACCTCGACGACGGCATCCGATGCATCGACCGGGCCGGGCGGCACATCGACCGCGCTCGCGGTGACGGCGGCGCGGCAGGACTCATCGCCGCATTCCCGCCGAAGGGCGAGGAGCGCCGCGACGGCCTCCGCCGCGGTGGTCGGGCCGACCGACGCCGCAGCGGCGGATGGCGAGGTCGGCGCCGACTCAGCGGTCGATATGGCGGTCGGTGTCGGATCGGCCGGAGTCAGGATGCTCGGCGTCGCCGTCGGGGCCTCGCGCGGCCACAGCAGCCCCAGCGCGGCGACCGCGCCTGCGGTCACCGCGGCGACGGCGACAAGTCGTCCGCGCGGAGCGCGCCGCGCCTCAGTTGATGTGAGAGGCGACCCGTGGGCCGTGTGCGGCGCCGTGAGCGAGACACTCGCGTGACGTGGTCGTCGTGCACGGCCGAGAGCGGTGCGTACCGCGCCGGCCCAGCCACGCACGTCACCGTCGACACCGGCGATGAGCGGGCTCCACCACGACGCACGGTGATCGTCGTCCTCGGGTGCGATCTGTGCGCGGTCTGATCGCGCGAGCGGAGTGTCGGCGTCCGGCAGTGCGGCAGGTGTCGCAGCGGCGAACAGCCGTTCCTCGATCGCGCGAAGGTCCTCGTCGTCGAGACGCCGGACGCGGCACAGAGCCGCGGCATCCGCCCACAGGCCGCCCGGGCCGCCGATGGCGGCGAGCTGCTCGATGACGTGGGCGCCGTCGGTCACCATTCCGTCGCCGGCGGAATGCACGAACACCGGGCGGCCGCTCGTCGTCACCCACCAGGATCCCGCGCACAGCTCACCATGGCCGCGGACATGCTCCGCATGGATGCCGCGCAGCACGCCGACGGCGATCGTCACGGCGGCACCGAGGCCCGCGTCGCCGACAGGCAGGGCATCCACGACAGTGCCCAGCGCACGGTCGCATGCGTCGACGAGGAGGTCGTGGCCATCGGGACGCCGCCGGATGTCGCGGAGGCCGAGAACGTGCCCGCCGTCCTCGTCACCTCCCCGCCAGTGCTCGCCGATAACGGCGGTGTCGACCACATGCAACGTCGCCCCGTCAACGTCGCGGGCCAGCGCGCCCGGCCAGGGTGCCCGGGGCGGAGCGACGAGGCGGAGGATCACGAGACGGTCGTCGAGCAGGGACATGCGGCAAGACTGCGCCCTCCGTACTCGGTGCCCACGCTCCGCGCGCGGAGTCGCGGCACGACCATGCCGGTCGGCGGGGTGGGGAGGAGGCGACGCGCCGGTAGGCTGTTCCGCATGGCACGCAGCACGTCTCCCGAGAAGCGCCCCGGCTTCCTCTCCCAGATCCAGACGCTCTTCCGGTTCACCCGCGAGGTGTACCCGTGGCTCGGATGGCTCATCGCGGGCGTGATCGTGCTCGGCATCCTCATCGGTGTCGGCGTCGGCTTCCTGATCCCGCCCGTCGCCGGGTGGAGCGTCATCCTCTGGGGCGTCACGGGTCTCATGTTCGGTGTGCTCGGATCCCTCATGACCATGACTCGGCTGTCGACGCGCGCGATGTACCAGAAGATCGACGGGATGCCGGGCGCGTCCGGTCACGTGCTCTCCACGGCGCTCGGACGCAACTGGCAGGGCGGCGAGTCGCCCGTCGGTGTCAACCCCCGCTCGCAGGATGCGGTCTTCCGCGCGATCGGACGCGGCGGTGTCGTCATCGTCGCCGAGGGTTCGCGCGGGCGGCTGACACGTCTGGTCGCCGATGAGAAGTCCAAGATCCAGCGCGTCGCATCGGGTGTGCCGGTCACAGTGCTCTACGTCGGCCACGGCGACGAGGACGTCGCGATCTCGAAGCTCGCCACGACCATCAAGCGCCTGCCGAAGGCGATCGACCGCGGCACGCAGGCGGCGGTCATCAAGCGTCTCGACTCGGTCTCGCGGGGGCTCTCGTCGCTGCCGATCCCGAAGGGCGTCGACCCGCTCAAGGCGCGGGCACCGCGCCCGCGCTGACCGGCGCACTCAGGCGTATCCGCAGGTGACGATCACCAGCGGATGATCCGATCACCAGCGGATGGTCATCGTGCCCGCGAAGACGTCATGCAGACCCCGGTGATCGACGTTCCAGATGAGCGCCGGAAAGAGCAGGAGCAGCAGTGCAGTGCGCACGACCGGGCGCCAGAGACCGATCCATCCGCCGGTCGCCTTCACGACCCGCAGGCCCACGAGCCGGTGCCCGGGGCTGCCGCCGATGGTCGGGATGAAGAGCACGTGGAGCAGGGCGAAGATGACGAGCGACGCGACCGCGCTGTAACGGAAGAACGCGAAGGAGATGAGCGCGGACAGCGCTGCGTCGATCGCGTACCCACCGAGCCGTCGACCGAACCGCGCGATACTCAGCCGGCCGGTCTCGGGAAGTCCGAGGCGCGCACCCGGATAGGCTGAAGTCGTCCGCTCATCACTCACGCCGACAGCCTAGACAGCGTCGCGTAACATGCCCGAAACATCCGAGATATCGCCGGGCAACGCCCCGTCGATAGTTTCGGATGCGTCCCGCCGGTGGCGGGCGGAACTTCCCGAATGCCCTACCTCAGGAGTCTCCATGTTCAGTGATTCATCCGAGGTGCTGAAGTTCATCAAGGACGAGGACGTCAAGTTCCTCGACATCCGGTTCACGGATCTCCCTGGTGTCCAGCAGCACTTCAACATTCCCGCTGCGACCGTCGATGAGGACTTCTTCACGGTCGGTCAGCTGTTCGACGGCTCCTCGATCCGCGGCTTCGCGAACATCCACGAGTCCGACATGCAGCTCATCCCCGACGTGTCGACCGCCTACCTCGACCCGTTCCGCGAGGCGAAGACGCTCATCATGCTCTTCGACATCTACAACCCGCGCAACGGTGAGATCTACGCGAAGGACCCGCGTCAGGTCGCCAAGAAGGCGGAGAAGTACCTCGCCTCGACCGGCATCGCCGACACCGCGTTCTTCGCCCCCGAGGCGGAGTTCTACATCTTCGACGACGTGCGCTACGAGGTGAAGCAGAACTCGAGCTTCTACGCCGTCGACTCCGAAGAGGGCGCCTGGAACTCGGGCCGCGTCGAAGAGGGCGGAAACCTCGCGAACAAGACCCCCTACAAGGGTGGCTACTTCCCGGTCTCCCCCGTCGACAAGCAGGCCGACTTGCGTGACGACATCTCGCTCAAGCTCATCGAGGCCGGTCTCATCCTCGAGCGTGCCCACCACGAGGTCGGCACCGGCGGCCAGGCGGAGATCAACTACCGCTTCGACACGATGGTGCATGCGGCGGACGACATCCTGAAGTTCAAGTACATCGTCAAGAACACCGCTCTCGAGTGGGGCAAGGTCGCGACCTTCATGCCGAAGCCGCTCTTCGGCGACAACGGTTCGGGCATGCACACCCACCAGTCGCTGTGGCTCGAGGGCAAGCCGCTGTTCTACGACGAGACCGGCTACGGCGGGCTCTCGGACGTCGCCCGGTGGTACATCGGCGGCATCCTGGCCCACGCGCCGGCGCTGCTCGCGTTCACCAACCCGACGCTGAACTCCTACAAGCGTCTGGTCAAGGGCTACGAGGCCCCGGTCAACCTGGTCTACTCGGCCGGCAACCGCTCGGCGGCCATCCGCATCCCGATCACGGGCACCAACCCGAAGGCCAAGCGCATCGAGTTCCGTGCGCCCGACGCCTCGGGCAACCCGTACCTCGCCTTCGCCGCCCAGCTCATGGCCGGTCTCGATGGCATCCAGAACCGCATCGAGCCGCACGAGCCGGTCGACAAGGACCTGTACGAGCTTCCCCCCGAGGAGGCCAAGAACATCCCGCAGGTCCCGAACTCGCTGCTCGACTCGCTCGAGGCGCTGCGTGCCGACCACGAGTTCCTGACCAAGGGCAACGTGTTCACGCCCGAGCTCATCGAGACGTGGATCGAGTACAAGATCGA
>NZ_LMPK01000033.1:173371-173486 GCF_001423825.1 Microbacterium sp. Leaf351 | reverse complement strand
GAACGAGATCAAGCCGCTGGCTGCTCGTCCGCACCCGTTCGAGTACGAGCTGTACTTCGGCGTCTGATCGGATGCCTCGCCGAAGGGCCCCGGACTGCACATGCAGGCCGGGGCC
>NZ_LMPK01000033.1:172101-173340 GCF_001423825.1 Microbacterium sp. Leaf351 | reverse complement strand
CTTCGGCGTTCCCGTGCCTGACGCGCCGGTAGCGGCCGGGTTCAGCCGTAGAAGAGGCGCTCGAACACCTGCCGTGCCCGGCGCGAGGTGCGCATCCAGTCCTCCTCGACGCGGGTCGCGGAGCCGGGCGGGTACTCGAGGAGGCGAGCGATGCCCTCGAGGCGCGCGCGATCGGTGGGCAGCACGTCGCTGGTCTGTCCGGAGAGCAGCGTGTTGGCCGACCGGAGACGCGACGCGAGGCGCCAGGCCTCGCTCAGCCGCTCGTAGGCGGGCCGCGGGATGAGTCCCTCGTCCACGGCGACCGATAGCGCGGCGAGCGTGGACGTCGTGCGGAGGGCGGGGAGCCGACCGGCGTGCTCGTGCTGAAGCAGTTGCACGAGCCATTCGACGTCGCTGAGTCCGCCCGGGCCGAGCTTGAGATGGCGCTCCGGCCGAACGCCCTGTGGGAGCCGTTCGCTCTCGACGCGCGCCTTGATGCGCTTGATCTCGCGCAGGCCCTGCACGTCGACATCGCGGGGGTAGCGCACCTCGTCGGCCACCTCGAAGAAGGCCGTGACCAGCTTCACGCTCCCCGCGACGCCGCGTGCGCGAAGGAGTGCCTGCGCCTCCCACGAGAGCGACCAGCGCCGGTAGTACTCCGTGTACGCGTCGAGCGACCGCGCCAGCGGGCCGTTGCGCCCCTCGGGGCGCAGATCGGCGTCGAGGTCGAGGGGTGCACGATGGTCCTCTGAGGAGGCGCGTAGCGCCGCGACGAGGCGCAGGGCGAGCTCGTGGGCGCGCTGCGGGTCGACCCCGTTCGGACGATAGACGTACATGACATCCGCGTCGGAGCCGAAACCGAGCTCGGCGCCGCCGAGGCGGCCCATCGCGATCACGGAGAAGTCGAGCGCGTCGTCCTCGGGAGGGACGACCTCGCGGCGCACGGCCCGGAGGGTCGCCTGGATCGCGACATCCGTGATCGTCGACAGTGCGGCCGCGATCTCATCGATCGTCAGGACGCCGAGCACCGCGCCCATCGCCGTGCGCAGCAGCTCGCGTCGACGCAGCGCCCGCACGGAGCGCATGGCTTCCTCCGTCTCGGGATGCCGCGTCTGGATGGCGCGCGCCTCGTCCTGCAGCGCGACGCCCGACCGCGGCCGCAGCAACGCGTTGTCGTCGAGCCAGGCGACGGACTCCGGGATCCACTCCATCAGCTCGCCGATATACCGGGAGCCGGACAGCACCCGGGTGAGTCGCTCC
>NZ_LMPK01000033.1:170941-172073 GCF_001423825.1 Microbacterium sp. Leaf351 | reverse complement strand
CCCGACGGAACGCGAGGAGGCCGTAGTCGGGGTCGACGCCGTCGGCGAACCAGCGCAGCATCACAGGCATGAGGTGGCGCTGGATCGTGGCCTTGCGACTGAGACCAGAGGTGAGCGCGGCGATGTGGCGCAGCGCCCCCGCCGGGTCGCGGAATCCGATCGCGGTGAGGCGGTCGTGCGCCTGCTCGGGCGACAGCGTGCGCTCCCCCTCGCCCAGCGAGGCGACCGCCGACAGCAGTGGACGGTAGAAGAGCCGCACGTGCACGTCTCGCACGTCGCGCTTGATGCGCTCCCACAGCTCCCAGATCTCCGCAGCCGACCCCGCCAGCCCACTCGTGCGGGCGAGCACACGACGCTCGTCCTCTTCCCGCGGCATCAGATGGGTTCGGCTCAGACGTCGCAGCTGCACGCGGTGCTCGAGCACCCGCAGCACCCGGTAGTCGGACACGAAGACCGCGGCATCCGCCCGCCCGATGTAGCCGCCGTCGACAAGCGCCGCGAGGGCGGGCAGTGTGCCGCGCTCGCGCACGGTCGCATCCGTCAATCCGTGTACGAGCTGGAGCAACTGCACCGTGAACTCGACGTCTCGGATGCCGCCGGGCCCGAGTTTGAGCTGGAACGGCACGTCGGCGGCGGGGATGTGCTCGGTGACCCGCTCGCGCATGCGCTGCACGCTGTCGACGAAGTTCGTGCGGGCGGCGCTCGACCAGACCTTGGGGGCGACCGCCTCGATGTAGCGTGCGCCGAGGTCCGGATCGCCGGCGATCGCGCGGGCCTTCAGCAGGGCCTGGAACTCCCAGCTCGACGCCCATCGGTCGTAGTACGACAGGTGGGATTCGAGCGTGCGCACGAGGGCGCCCTGCTTGCCCTCCGGACGCAGGTTCGCGTCGACCTCCCACAGGGGCGGCTCGATCTCCATGCTCGAGATGCCGCGCATCGTCTGCACGGCGAGACGGGTGGCGATGTCGACCACGCGGCTGCCGCCGAGCCGCTCGGTGGTGACGTCGTCCGCGTCGCCGACGAAGATGACGTCGACATCGGACACGTAGTTGAGTTCGCGCGCGCCGGTCTTGCCCATCCCGATGATCGCGAGCGCGACCGCAGCGACGTCGTCGCGGGGGAACATGGAAGC
>NZ_LMPK01000033.1:165221-170906 GCF_001423825.1 Microbacterium sp. Leaf351 | reverse complement strand
GAGCAGGTCGTAGGCCGCGATGCGGGCGAGGAGGGTGCGGTACCGCACGCGCAGCGCCACCCACGAGGCCTCTCCCCCGTCGGCGGCGAAACCGTCGACCGCCTCGACCGACGCGAGAAGCTCGTGAGTGAGCTCGGCGGCGTCCGGCACGGTCGGCTCCCGGCCGAGCAGGTCCGCGAGCTGCGCAGGTCGGCGGAAGTAGAAGTCCGCGAACCCCTCGGAGGCACCCGTGAGCGCCCAGAGCGCGGCCGCGCCCCGGTGATCGGTGAGCACGGGCGCGACCGCGGCGGCATCCCGCCGGGCGACGCGCAGAATGCCGGTCAGCGCCGCATCCGGGTCGCCGACCGTGACCACACCCGAGAGGATCGCATCACGATCGATCCCGCACAGCAGCGCAAGCTCGTCGAGAGCCGCCTCTGCGGCATCCACATGGCCGAAGCCGTAGCGGACGAGGTCGGTGCGCGTGTGCGACCGGTCGGACGTGGCCATCGGCCCGTCAGAGCATCTCGAGGTTGCTCTTCAGCTCGAAGGGCGTGACCTGCGAGCGGTAGCCCTGCCATTCCTTGCGCTTGTTGAGCAGCACGTAGTTGAAGACCTGCTCCCCCAGCGTCTCGGCGACGAGCTCGGACTCCTCCATGAACCGCAGGGCCTGGTCGAGGCTCGTCGGCAGCGGCGCGTAGCCGAGGGCGCGGCGCTCAGAGTCGCTGAGCGACCACACGTTGTCCTCGGCCTCCGCCGGCAGCTCGTACTCCTCCTCGATGCCCTTCAGGCCCGCCGCGAGCAGCAGCGCGAAGGCGAGGTACGGGTTCGCGGCCGAATCGAGCGCACGGTACTCGACACGCGAGGACTGACCCTTGTTCGGCTTGTACAGCGGAACGCGCACGAGGGCGGAGCGGTTGTTGTGACCCCAGCAGATGAAGCTGGGGGCCTCGTCGCCACCCCACAGCCGCTTGTACGAATTCACGAACTGGTTGGTGACGGCCGAGATCTCGTTCGCGTGACGCAGCAGCCCCGCGATGAAGTGTCGGCCGACCTTCGAGAGCTGGTACTGGGCGCCCTCCTCGTAGAAGGCGTTCTGATCGCCCTCGAAGAGTGAGATGTGCGTGTGCATGCCCGATCCGGGCTGTCCGCTCAGCGGCTTCGGCATGAACGTCGCGTAGACGCCCTGCTCGATCGCCACCTCCTTGATCACCGTGCGGAAGGTCATGATGTTGTCGGCCGTCGTCAGTGCGTCGGCGTAGCGCAGGTCGATCTCGTTCTGACCGGGGCCGCCCTCGTGGTGGCTGTACTCGACCGAGATGCCGAGGTCTTCGAGCATGCGCACCGACCGCCGACGGAAGTCGTGCGCCGTGCCGCCGGGCACGTTGTCGAAGTAGCCGGCCGAGTCGACGGGCTCGGGTCCGTCGGGGCCGTACGACGACGACTTGAGCAGGTAGAACTCGATCTCGGGGTGCGTGTAGAACGTGAAGCCGGCGTCGGCGGCCTTCGCCAGCGCACGCTTGAGCACGTGACGCGGGTCCGCGACCGCGGGCTGTCCGTCGGGCGTCGTGATGTCGCAGAACATGCGCGCCGTCGGGTCGACCTCGCCCCGCCATGGCAGGATCTGGAACGTCGTCGGGTCGGCGTGCGCCAGCAGATCCGACTCGTACGAGCGGGTGAGGCCCTCGATCGCAGAGCCGTCGAAACCGAGGCCCTCGCTGAACGCGCCCTCCACCTCGGCCGGGGCGATCGCCACCGACTTCAGGGTGCCGATCACATCGGTGAACCAGAGGCGGACGAACTTGACGCCGCGCTCCTCGATCGTGCGCAGCACGAAGTCCCGCTGCTTGTCCATCGCGTGCCTCTCCTCGGACGAGTGTGTGCGTCCAGCCTATTTCGTCCGGAGCCCCGTGCGACGCACCTCAGGCGTCGTCGCGCGCGTCGTCCTCGGACCACTTGCGGGAACGCTCCGCGATGATCTCCGGAGCGCGCGCCGCCTCCTCTGCCGTGGCGAAGGGACCCGCGCGGTCGACCGCGGGCGAGAGGAGTCCGTGCTCGACCTGCTTGGTGGTCAGGTTGTACCAGTAGCTGTTCTCGTCGTCGCTCACGGGTGCCCTCCTCGGCGTCACGTTGGTCCGATCCTACTGAGCACCCCTGTCGGCATGGATAGGCTTCACGCATGGCTACAGAGAAGTCGCGCGCAGTCGGAATCGACATCGGTGGAACGGGTATCAAGGGCGGTGTCGTCGACCTGGTCGCCGGCGAGCTGGTGAGTGAGCGCATCAAGGTGCCCACGCCCAAGGGCGCGGAGCCGAAGGACGTGCTCGCCGCGGTGCAGCAGGTGCTCGAGACGCTCGAGGTGAGTGGCTCCGACCTCGAGCTCGGCGTCGCGTTCCCGGCCATCGTCAAGAACGGTCGCACGCTCTCGGCGGCGAACGTCGCCGAGACCTGGATCGACTTCCCGGCAGAGGAATTCTTCGAGCAGGGGCTGGGGCGCGGCATCCACTTCGCCAACGACGCGGATGTCGCGGGCCTCGCAGAGGTGCGCTACGGCGCCGCCCGTGACGCGAAGGGCCTGACGATCCTCACGACCCTCGGCACCGGAATCGGCACCGCGCTGCTCTACAACGGCGTGCTCATCCCGAACTCGGAGCTCGGCCACATCGAGCGCAAGAACCACCGCAAGGACGCGGAGTTCTACGCGGCGTATTCGGCGATGGAGCGCGACGAGCTGACGTGGAAGAAGTGGGCCAAGCGCCTGCAGTGGTACTACTCCCACCTCGAGGCGCTCTTCAGCCCCGACCTGTTCGTCGTGGGCGGCGGCGTCTCCAAGCACGCGGACGAGTTCCTGAGCCTGCTGAAGCTGCGCACTCCGATCATCCCGGCGGTGCACCAGAACAACGCCGGCATCATCGGCGCGGCTTCGCTCGCCCTGGACTGATCGGCGCTGATCCGGCGTATCGGCGGGCGAATGGGCCGGCCGATACGCCGGGTTCTGTCCCGGGGGCGAACCCCGGTGACGGTCATCTCTCTCGGCGTCACGTTGCCGTGACGCTCCAGCGGCCTACCCGGGGACTCGGCGGGCCGCGTCAACATCCCCTGTCTGGCCTTGCTCCGGGCGAGGTTTACCGTGCGGGGCGCGTCACCGCGCCCCCGGTGGTCTCTTACACCACCCTTTCACCCTTACCGGCTGCTGCCGGCGGTCTGCTCTCTGTGGCACTGTCTCGCGGATTGCTCCGGGTGGGTGTTACCCACCGCCCTGCCCTGCGGAGCCCGGACGTTCCTCGGCGCGGTCTCCCGCGACGCGACCGTCTGGCCGACCCATTCGCGTCTTGGATTCTACCGGCGCCGACCTCTTACGACTTCCCCGCGTCGGGGGCGATGCGCACGTCGAGCGGGAAGTCGATGGGGAACTCGCCGAACAGAAGGCGGCCGGCGCGGGCCGCGGCATCCGTCACGATCGCGGCGACCTGGTCGGCAAGTTCGGCCGGCGTGTGCACGATGATCTCGTCGTGCAGGAAGAAGGCGATGTGCGGTGCGCCCGACTGGGCAGGACCGGATGCCGCGGCTTCCGCGCCGGGCGCCGTGAGCGCGAGCAGTGACCGCCGCGTCTCGGCGAGCCAGCACAGCGCCCATTCCGCGGCGGTGCCCTGCACGACGTAGTTGCGGGTGAACCGCCCGCGGTCGCGGGCTCGTCGTCGAGCCTGCTGCTCGGTGGCCGCGTCGGTCTCGTCGAGCGAGGCCTCGAACTGGGAGCGGGTGAACGCGGATCCGGCGGGTGGCGAGGTGCGGCCGAGCCAGGTGGAGACGACACGCCCCTCCTCGCCGGCCACGGCGGCGTCGTCGACGAGCCGCATCGCGGCGGGGAACGCGCGGCGCAGGCGCGGCACGAGGCGGCCGCTGTCGCCGGTCGTTGCGCCGTACATCGCACCGAGCACGGCGATCTTCGCCTCTTGGCGGGTGGTCACGACTCCGGTGCGCACGATGCCGGCGTACAGGTCGGTGCCCGCGGCCGCACGCGCCATCGCCCGGTCGCGCGACATTCCGGCGAGCACCCGCGGCTCGAGCTGGGCGACGTCGGCGCTGACGAGCAGCCAGCCGGGATCGGCGCGCACCGCGGGGCGCAGGGACCGCGGGATCTGAAGCGCGCCGCCGCCGCTCGAGGCCCAGCGTCCCGTGACGACGCCGCTCGGCACGTAGACGGGCCGGAAGCGGCCGCCGTGCACCCACGTCGCGATCCAGCTCTCGCCGTTCGCTGTGAGCAGCCGCATCAGGCGCTTGTACGCGAGCAGCGGGGCGACCACCGGATGGTCGAGGTCCTCCAGCTCCCATTTGCTGGTCGACGAGACGGCGAGTCCCGCCCGATGCAGGGCGCGCAGCAGGCGCGGCGGGGAATCGAGCGCGACGTCGGGATCGTCGAGGGCGGTTCGCACGGCGGCGGCCGCGGCATCCACATGGCGCCTGCTGCCCCCGACCCGCTCGCCCAACGTCTCGTCGAGCAGCCTCGTGTGGGTGGCGACGTCCCACGGGAGGCCGGCTGCCCGCATCTCGGCGGCGACGAGCGCTCCCGTCGATTCCGCGACGGCGAGGAGTCTCAGCCGGCCGGATGCCGCGTCGAGCGCGGCCAACTGCGCGGCGAACTCCCGGTGGCCGCTCGCGAGATCCGTCGGCGCAACGCGCGCGGCGATCGTCTCGACCTCGAACAGCGCCTCGCGGGAGTCGGGCGCCTCCTCCCAGGCCGCGGGCGCGGACCACGCGGCATGCGTCGGCAGCCGTGCGGACTCGGGCACCGACTCGGCGGTGCGCAGAATCGCCCGTACCGCGCGGAGATCGTGCACCCGCCGCACGCGCACGCCGGCGGCCAGAAGCGGCGGATACCAGCGCGCCGTGTCGCTCCACACCCAGCGCACGTCGTCGGTGTGCGTGCGCGCCAGTTCGATCAGTCCCCCGGACGTCACGCCCGCACGAGAGATCTCGGCGCCCGCGCCATCGAGCTCGACGACAGCGATCTCCCCGTCCTCGTCCGTGCCGACGAGTCGCCACGCCGGTGACGGCTCAGACGCGGACATGCGTCCGCGTCGGGCTCACAGCCCGGACTCCTCCGTGCGTACGAGGATGCAGCCGCACTGCGGGCACTCGACCACATCGTCGTCGGCGGCTGAGCGCACGGCCTGCAGCTCGGTGCCGGAGAGCTCCATGCGGCATCCCTCGCACGTGCGGCGACGCAGGAGAGCGGCACCGGCGTTGCGGGTCGCGAGGAGGTCGTACCGGGCCAGCAGATCGGCGGGCACCCCTGCGGCCACACCGGCGCGGTCGCGCTCGGCGGTCGACCGGCGCTGGTTCTGCACCGCCGCCTCCGCGCCCGCTGCGGCCTCGAGGGTGTCCCGCTCGTCGACGAGCGTCGCCACGATCGCCTCGGCGTCGGCCACCGCCGCAGCCGCGGACTCGACGCGCTCCATCGCCTCGAGCTCGGCGTCTTCGAGCGTGCGGGTGCGGCGGGCGAGCGAGTCGAGCTCGCTCTCGAGCGCCTGCGCGTCCTTCGGGTTGGTTGACGCGGCGAGACGGGCCTCGTCGCGTGCGCGGCGCTCGGAGACGACCTTCACGTCGGCCTCGATGCGCGCGACCTCGAGATCGGCGTCTTCTTTGGCCCCCAGCAGATCGGTGACGACACGGGATGCCGCGGCGACCTCACCCTGCAGAGCGGCG
>NZ_LMPK01000033.1:158618-165190 GCF_001423825.1 Microbacterium sp. Leaf351 | reverse complement strand
CGACGACGTCGAGGAGGGCGCGTTGGTCGGCGGGTCGGGCTTTCACCCTCTCAACCTACGGCAGACGGGCGACGTCGCGACCGGAAGTGGGCCCTGCCGGGATCGAACCGACGACATCCACGGTGTAAACGTGGCGCTCTACCAGCTGAGCTAAAGGCCCTCGGGGCCGAGTGTACGAGACATCCGCTCTTCGTGCGGCTCGATCGGAGGGTGCGGGGGCGCGCTGGCACCGGTGCCGCCGATCTTCGTCTGCGGCGGCGCTAGGCTATCCGTCGGCGTTGTAGACCGCGGACAAAGCCGCCGGTCTCGGTGATCTGATCTGGCACGACCTGCCAGCCCGACGAAAGGTGCCTCGTGACTGTTCACGACCAGGATCCCTACTCGCAAGGCCCCCTCGACAGCGACCCTGAAGAGACGTCCGAGTGGCAGGAATCCCTGCAGCAGCTCGTCGACGCCAAGGGTCACGGTCGCGGGCGCGAGATCATGCTCAGCCTGCTGAAGACCTCGCGAGAGCTGCACCTCGGCGTTCCGACGGTGCCGACCACCGACTACATCAACACGATCGCGCCCGAGAACGAGCCCGAGTTCCCCGGCGACGAGGAGATCGAGCGCCGCTATCGCGCGTGGATTCGCTGGAACGCAGCCATCACCGTGCACCGCGCGCAGCGTCCCGGCATCGGCGTCGGCGGCCACATCTCGACATATGCGTCCTCGGCGGCGCTGTACGAGGTGGGTTTCAACCACTTCTTCCGCGGCCAGAACCACCCCTCGGGCGGCGACCAGATCTTCTTCCAGGGCCACGCCTCCCCCGGCATGTACGCCCGCTCGTTCCTCGAGGGACGCCTCACCGAGCAGCAGCTCGACGGCTTCCGCCAGGAGAAGTCGGCGTTCCCCAACGGTCTCCCCTCCTATCCGCACCCGCGCCTCATGCCGGAGTACTGGCAGTTCCCGACCGTGTCGATGGGCCTCGGCCCGATCAACGCGATCTACCAGGCGATGACCAACAAGTACCTCACCAACCGCGGCATCAAGGATGTCTCCGAGTCCCACGTGTGGGCGTTCCTCGGTGACGGCGAGATGGATGAGGTCGAGAGCCGCGGTCAGCTCCAGGTCGCGGCCAACGAGGGCCTGGACAACCTGACCTTCATCGTCAACTGCAACCTGCAGCGCCTCGACGGCCCCGTGCGCGGCAACGGCAAGATCATCCAGGAGCTCGAGAGCTTCTTCCGCGGCGCCGGCTGGAACGTCATCAAGGTCGTGTGGGGTCGCGAATGGGACGACCTGCTCGCCCGTGACAGCGACGGCGCGCTGCTCAACCTCATGAACATCACGCCCGACGGCGACTACCAGACCTATAAGGCCGAGAACGGCGCCTACGTGCGCCAGCACTTCTTCGGTCGCGACGAGCGCACCGCCGCCCTGGTCAAGGACTACAGCGACGAGCAGATCTGGAACCTCAAGCGCGGCGGTCACGACTACCGCAAGGTCTACGCCGCGTTCAAGGCCGCCGTCGAGCACAAGGGCCAGCCCACCGTCATCCTCGCCAAGACCATCAAGGGCTACGGCCTCGGTCCGCACTTCGAGGGCCGCAACGCGACCCACCAGATGAAGAAGATGACCCTCGACGACCTGAAGCTGTTCCGCGACGCGATGCACATCCCGGTCACGGACGCGAAGCTCGAGGAGAACCCGTACCTGCCCCCGTACTACAACCCGGGACCGCAGGACGAGACCATCCAGTACCTGCTCGAGCGCCGCCGGGCCCTCGGCGGATACCTGCCGGAGCGCCGCTCGCACCACGTCGGCATCGAGCTGCCGGGCGACGCGGCCTACGCGCTGCCGAAGAAGGGTTCGGGCACCCAGGAGATCGCCACCACGATGGCGTTCGTGCGTCTGCTGAAGGACCTGCTCCGGGTCAAGGACTTCGGCAACCGCATCGTGCCGATCATCCCCGACGAGGCGCGCACCTTCGGCATGGACGCGTACTTCCCGACGGCGAAGATCTACAACCCGAACGGCCAGAACTACACGTCGGTCGACCGCGAGCTGCTGCTGGCCTACAAGGAGAGCCCGCAGGGCCAGATCGTCCACGTCGGCATCAACGAGGCCGGCGCCCTCGCCGCCTTCACCGGTGTCGGCACCTCGTACGCGACGCACGGCGAGCCGCTCATCCCGGTCTACGTGTTCTACTCGCAGTTCGGCTTCCAGCGCACCGGCGACGCGAACTGGGCCGCGGGCGACCAGATGGCGCGCGGCTTCGTGGTCGGCGCCACCGCCGGTCGCACCACCCTCACGGGTGAGGGCCTGCAGCACGCCGACGGCCACTCGCACCTGCTCGCGGCCACGAACCCCGCCACGGTCTCGTACGACCCCGCCTACGGCTACGAGATCGCCCACATCGTGCGCTCCGGCATCGACCGTATGTACGGCGGCAGTCACAGCGACCCGAACGTCATGTACTACCTGACGGTCTACAACGAGCCGATCGTGCAGCCCGCCGAGCCGGCGGATGTCGACGTCGACGGCATCGTGCGCGGCATCCACCGCATCTCCACCGTCGCGACGGAGGGCGCCGCGCACGCGCAGCTGCTCGCGAGCGGTGTGGGCGTGCCGTGGGCGCTCGAGGCGCAGCAGCTCCTGAAGGACGACTGGGGTGTGGGCTCGGATGTGTGGTCGGTCACCTCGTGGACCGAGCTGCGCCGCGACGGCCTCGCCGCCGACGAGCACAACTTCCTGCACCCCGACGAGGAGCCGGTCACGGCGTACCTCACGCAGAAGCTCGCCGGAACGCCCGGCCCGGTCGTCGCGGTGAGCGACTTCATGCACGCCGTGCAGGACCAGATCCGTCCGTGGGTGCAGCACAACTTCTGGACGCTCGGCGCCGACGGCTTCGGCTTCTCCGACACGCGTGCCGCGGCACGACGCTTCTTCAAGATCGACGGACCGTCGATCGTCGTGCGTGCCCTCCAGGCGCTCGCGGCCGAGGGTGCGGTCGATCGTGCGCTGGTCGGTCAGGCGATCCAGAAGTACCGTCTGCACGACGTGACCGCGGGCACGACGGGCAACGCCGGCGGCGAGAGCTGACCGACGTGCCGGCGACGCCGCCCGGACACGAGCTGCCCGTCGACAAGTCGGGGACCCTTGCGTGGCTGCGCAAGGTCTCCGGCGACCTCGCCACGGCGACGCTCACCCGGCTCGAGGCGACGCTTCCGTGGTACTCCGACATGCCGCCGGCGCGGCGCTCGGCGGTGGGCCTGGTCGCTCAGGCCGGCATCACCTCGTTCATCCAGTGGTACGACGATCCGAAGTCGACCCCCTGGATCGCGTCGGACATCTTCGCCGCCGCGCCGCGGGAGCTGCTGCGCAGCGTGAGCCTGCAGCAGACGCTCCAGTTGATCCGGGTCACGGTGGAGGTCACCGAGGAGCGCATCGCCGACAAGGACTCGCGCCTGCGCGAGGCGGCGCTGCTCTACTCGCGCGAGGTCGCGTTCGCGGCGGCCGACGTCTACGCCCGCGCCGCCGAGGCGCGGGGGCTCTGGGATGCGCGCCTCGAGGCGCTCGTGGTCGACTCGATCCTCAGCGGCGAGGCCGACGACGAGCTGCCGAGCCGTATCGCGGCCCTCGGCTGGCACGGGCACGGCGAGGTCGCGGTGCTCGTGGGCACGACGCCCCCGCAGTTCGACGTCGACCAGTTGCGCCGCATGGCGCGCAAGCTCGGTGTCGACGTGCTCGTGGGCGTGCAGGGCTCGCGGCTCGTGCTCGTGATCGGTCGCAGCGAGGCCGGCCAGCGCACGGGTGAGGATGTGGCAGACCTCCCGTTCCCCGAGATCGCCCGGCGCCTCGAGCCGGGATTCGGCACGGGGCACCTGGTGCTCGGCCCCACGGTGCCGGCGCTCGTCGACGCGAGCCAGAGCGCCCGCGCGGCCCTCGCCGGGTTCGCGGTGGCCGGCGCATGGCGCAACGCGCCGCGGCCGGTGGACGCCGACGATCTGCTGCCCGAACGTGCCCTCGCGGGCGACCCGCTCGCCAAGCGCACGCTCGTCGAGAAGATCTACCGTCCGTTGAAGGCCCACAGCTCCGATCTCGTGACCACGCTCTGGAGCTACCTCGACAACGGCCGATCGCTCGAGGCGACGGCTCGCGAGCTGTTCGTGCACCCCAACACGGTGCGCTACCGACTGAAGCGCGTCTCGGACGTGATCGGCTGGGACGCGACGGGTCCGCGCGAGGCGCTCATCCTGCAGACGGCGCTCGTTCTCGGGGCGATCGGCAGCGACGTCACGCGTCGCCGTGCCGGTGTTCCTCGGCGCGCATGAGCCACGTCGCTGTAGGGCGCGCACAAAGCATCCGGTCATCCTTGTGCGTACCTCGCCAGTGCGACGCCCGGTTCCTTGGCAGGATGGAACGGTGATCATCGCGGTGTTCCCCGGTCAGGGTTCGCAGACCCCCGGCTTCCTCAGTCCTTGGCTCGAGCTCGACGGCGCGACTGACCGGTTGTCGTCGTTCTCGGAGGCGGCGGATGTCGACCTCGCCGCCGCCGGCACCGAGTGGGATGCCGACGCGATCCGCGACACTCAGGTCGCTCAGCCGCTCATCGTCGGCGCGAGCCTTCTCTCCTACGCCGCCTTCGTCGAGGCGGCGGGCACCACGCCCGCGGGTGTGGCCGGTCACTCCGTCGGTGAACTGGCCGCCCTCGCCGCGGCAGGCGTGCTCTCCCCCGTCGACGCACTCACTCTCGCGGGCGTGCGGGGTCGTGCGATGGCGGATGCCGCGGCCCAGACGCCGACCGGCATGAGCGCCATCCTCGGGGGCGACGAAGCCGCGGTGCTGGCGCGTCTCGCCGAGCTCGACCTCACCCCGGCCAACCACAACGGTGCCGGCCAGATCGTCGCCGCCGGCGCCCTCCCCGCCCTGGCAGTCCTCGCCGAGGCGCCGGTGCCGGCGACGCGGGTCATCCCGCTCCAGGTCGCCGGCGCGTTCCACACGTCCTACATGGCCCCGGCCGTTGACGCGCTGCGGGAGGCCGCGGCATCCGTCGCGGTGAGCGACCCGCAGACTACCCTCTGGACGAATGCCGATGGCACCGTCGTCGATGACGGTCCCCGGGCGGTCGAGCTGCTCATCGGACAGGTGGCCTCCCCCGTGCGCTGGGATCTGTGCATGGCCTCGTTCGCCGAGGCGGGCGTGACGGGCATCATCGAATTCGCGCCGGCGGGAACGCTCGTCGGCCTCGCCAAGCGCGCGCTGCGCGGAGTGCCGTCGGTTGCCGTCAAGACACCCGACGACCTCGACGCCGCCGTCGCGCTGCTGAAGGGATCCGCCGCATGAGCGCACCCGTGCTGAAGCAGGGCAGCGGCCCCGCGTTCACCCGCATCTACTCGTACGGGGCCGCCCGTGGCGAGAACGCGGTGCCGAACGACGATCTGGTCGCCGCGATCGACTCGAGCGACGAGTGGATCCGCCAGCGCACCGGCATCATCACGCGGACGCGCGCGGTGCACGGCACGAGCGCGACCGATCTCGCCACCGCGGCCGGCCGTGAGGCGATCGAGCGTTCCGGAGTACCGGCCGACCAGATCGACCTCGTCATCGTCGCGACCATCAGCAACTCCCGCCAGACCCCGTCGATGTCGGCCGTCGTCGCCGACCGCGTCGGAGCGAACCCGGCGGCGGCCTACGACTCGAACGCCGCGTGCGCCGGATTCGCCTACGGTGTCGCCCAGGCCGATGCACTCATCCGCACCGGCGGGGCGCATTACGCCCTGGTCATCGGCGCCGAGAAGCTCTCCGACGTCGTGGACCCGACGGACCGCAGCATCTCGTTCCTCCTGGGCGACGGCGCAGGAGCCGTGGTCATCGGACCGAGTGACTTCCCCGGCATCTCCCGCACCGTGTGGGGCTCCGACGGCTCCAAGGCCGACGCCGTCGGCATGAACGCGACCCTCACCGAGTTCCGTGACGGCGAGGCTGCCTGGCCGACGCTCCGTCAGGAAGGGCAGACGGTCTTCCGCTGGGCCGTCTGGGAGATGGCGAAGGCCGCGCGCCTCGCCCTCGAGGAGGCGGGGGTGGAGGCATCCGATCTGGCCGCCTTCGTGCCGCACCAGGCCAACATGCGCATCATCGATGAGTTCGCCAAGCAGCTGGGGCTGCCCGAGAGCGTGGTCATCGGCCGTGACATCGCGACGACGGGCAACACGTCGGCGGCATCCATCCCGCTCGCCACGCATCGTCTGCTCGAAGAGCACCCCGAGCTCAGCGGCGGCCTGTGCCTGCAGATCGGATTCGGGGCCGGGCTCGTCTACGGCGCGCAGGTGGTCGTGCTCCCGTGAGCGCCGCAGCGGCGCCCCTAAACTGATTCGCGGCCTTGCGGCTGCTGTCCACACCCCACAGAGAAGGAGAAACCCATGGCCCTTTCGACCGAAGAGGTCCTCGCCGGCCTCGCCGAGCTCATCACCGACGAGACGGGCATCTCGGCCGACGAGGTCGCGCTCGAGAAGTCGTTCACCGACGACCTCGACATCGACTCGATCTCGATGATGACCATCGTCGTCAACGCCGAAGAGAAGTTCGGC
>NZ_LMPK01000033.1:152006-158597 GCF_001423825.1 Microbacterium sp. Leaf351 | reverse complement strand
CCTCGAACCAGGCGTGAGTCCCGTCCGGTGGGGGCGTGAGCCCCCACCGGGAAGAACAGGAAGCAATATGACGTCCCCTCGCATCGTCGTCACCGGAATCGGCGCGTCGTCCCCCATCGGCGGCACGGCTCCCGACAGCTGGAACGCGCTCCTCGACGGCGCCAGCGGCGCCCGCTCGCTCGAGCACGACTGGGTCGCCCGCTACGAGCTGCCGGTCACCTTCGCGGCCGAGGCGCTCGTGCGTCCCGACACCGTGCTCGAGCGCCCGGTGGCCAAGCGTCTCGATCCGGCCTCGCAGTTCGCCCTCGTCGCCGCCCAGGAGGCCTGGGCCGACGCGGGTGCACCCGACGTCGAGCCCGAGCGTCTCGGTGTCGACTTCGCGACCGGAATCGGCGGCGTATGGACGCTGCTCGATGCGTGGGACACTCTGCGTGAGAAGGGTCCCCGTCGGGTCATGCCCATGACGGTGCCCATGCTCATGCCGAACGCTGCAGCGGGCAACCTGTCGCTCCACTTCGGCGCGCGCGCATTCGCCCGGACCGTCGCGAGCGCGTGCGCGTCGAGCACCGAGTCGATCGTCAACGCGGTCGAGCACATCCAGGACGGCCTCGCCGACATCGTGATCGCCGGCGGCACCGAATCGGCCGTTCACCCCATCACACTCGCCGCGTTCGCGTCGATGCAGGCGCTCTCGCGTCGCAACGACTCGCCCGGCACGGCGTCCCGGCCGGCGAGCATCGACCGCGACGGCTTCGTCATGGGCGAGGGGGCCGCGGCGCTCGTGCTCGAGCGTGAAGACCACGCTCTCGCTCGCGGAGCGAAGATCTACGCGGTCGTCGTCGGCGGCGGCGTCACCGCCGACTCGTACCACATCACCGCCAATGACCCCGAGGGTCGCGGCGCGGCGCGTGCCGTGCAGCAGGCGCTGGCGGCGGCGGGTGCGAGCCCCGACGAGGTCACGCACATCAATGCGCACGCGACATCCACCCCTGTCGGCGACCCGAACGAGTACCAGGCCCTGCGAGCGGTGTTCGGCGCCCGTATCGACGAGATCCCGGTGTCAGCCACGAAGGCGTCGACCGGCCACCTCCTGGGCGGCACCGGAGCCCTCGAGGCCATGTTCACGATCCGCGCGATCCAGGAGCGCATCGCGCCGCCGACGATCAACCTCACCGAGCAGGACCCGGAGGTGCCGTTCCGACTGTCGGGCAGCACCCAGGCTCTCGGCGCCGGCGACCAGCTCGCCATCAGCAACTCTTTCGGGTTCGGCGGTCACAACGCCGTCGTGGCGTTCCGAAACGTCTGACCACCGACACCACGAAGGCCCCCGGCACACTGCCGGGGGCCTTCGTCATGGTCGGGCATCGACCGCGTTCCCACCGCCGGGACGATTCACCGGCGCTCGGTAGTGGCGTGTCGTCTGCCCGGGGTCTGGGTCAGCCCACCTTGTGGAGCCACACGACCGGTACCTCGTCGCCCGCATGGCGGAACGGTTCGAGCTCCTCGTCCCACGCTGCTCCGAGAGCAACATCCAGCTCACGTCGCAACTCCGCCGCATCACCCAGCGACACCTCGAGGGCGTAACGCAGCCGGTCCTCGGGGACGACCACGTTGCCCGCAGCGTCGGTGGGCGCGAAGTGAATGCCGAGGTCCGGTGTGTGCATCCAGCGCCCGCCGTCCGTGCCCCGAGCCGGATCCTCGGTGACCTCGTAGCGCAGGTGCTCCCAGCCGCGTATCGCGCTCGCCAGAGCCGCGCCGGTGCCGGCCGGTCCCTCCCACGCGAATTCGGTGCGACGAGCGCCCGGCAGCACGGGCTGCGCGATCCACTCGAAGTTCAGCGCCTTGCCGAACACGCGACCGGCGGCCCACTCGAGGTGCGGGCACAACGCCTTCGGCGCGGAGTGGATGTAGATCACGCCGCGCGTCTGTGATGTCGCCATCGGTTCTCCATTCGTCAGGTGCGTCTTCCCCTACGACCTGACCGGAACGGTGGCTCTTCGGTTATGGGGTCATTATCACCCGGTCGGTGCCGGAATGACAAGACTGTGATTCGAGTGGGGCGGGTGGGACTTGAACCCACGATCGTCGGGTTATGAGCCCGCTGCCTTGACCAGCTTGGCCACCGCCCCGTGCGGCACGCCGCACCAGCGAGCCTAGTGGGAGCCGCCGCGCGGGATGGGCAGCTCCTGGCTGTCGCTGATGACCTGCGGATGGTTGCGGGCCAGCGAGAAGACGCCGTACACCGCGATCGCGCCGGCGACGACGAACCCGATCATCGGCCCGATGCCGGCGGTCGCTGCCTCCTGGAGGACGACGAGACCGATGAGCACGGCGACCATCGGGTCGATGACGGTGAGGCCGGCGATGACGAGGTCAGGGGGTCCCGCGGAGTATGCCGTCTGAACGAAGTAGGCGCCGAGGGCGACCGCGGCGAGGAGCGCGACGAGACAGGTGAGGGTGAGCCATTCGAAATCGCCCGCCTGCACTCGTTTGATCACGACCTTCGCGAGCGTCGCGACGAAGCCGTAGATCATTCCTGACGCGACGATGTAGAAGAGCGCGCGGCCACCGCGTCGACGCACCCAGATCAACCAGATCGCCGTGAGCGACCCGACCACGACCACGAGCAGTCCGAGGATGATGAGCAGCTCGCTGTCGGCGACGGGCTGCTCGGTCGCGACGAATGCGGCGATGGTGACGAAGACGAGGATGCCTCCCACGCACGCGATGATCGATCTCACTGATTTCAGGGTGGGTCGGTGGCCGGAGATGCGGGCGTTCAGCAGTGTCGTGATCACGAGTGACACCGCGCCGAGCGGCTGGACGATGATGAGCGGCGCGATCGCGAGGGCCCCGAGCTGGCAGAGGATCGCGAGTCCCAGCATCACGGTGCCGAGCACCCAGGAGGGGCGGCCGAGCAGTCGCAGCAGCTGTGCTCCGCTGAGCCCCGTGCTCGTGCCGCCGAGCGCGTGGTTGACCTTCACGACGCCGCGGTGCTGGTACTGCGCTCCGAACGACATGAAGACCGCGCCGAGCAGCGCCAACGGGATACCGAGGAGGATCGCGGGGTCGCGGAACACCCCGACGAGGTTGTTCGTGACGTCGTCGATGGAAAGCGGCACCGTCATCACCGTTCGACACTATCCCGAGACCGGCTCGATAGGCTCGAAGACGTGACCGTTCTGCCGATTCGCATCATGGGTGACCCCGTGCTCCACTCCCCCGCCGCCCCCGTCGACGAGATCACGGACGAGATCCGCACACTGGTGGCGGACATGTTCGAGACGATGGATGCCGCGCCCGGCGTGGGGCTTGCGGCACCGCAGGTGGGTGTCGGGCTGCGGATCTTCACGTACACCTACCAGGACGACGACGGCGCTCCGTGGCGCGGGGTGGTCATCAACCCGGTGCTGTGGATCTCCCCGGCCGAACCCGGCCAGCCGGACCCTGACGAGGAGTCCGAGGGCTGCCTGTCCTTCCCCAGCGAACGGTTCCCGCTGCGCCGCGCCGAGCGCGCCTTGCTGATCGGCACGGACCTGGAGGGCGCCGAGGTGCGCATCGAGGTGTCCGGATGGCGTGCGCGCATCCTGCAGCACGAGTTCGACCACCTCGACGGGGTGCTGTACGTCGACCGGCTGGATGACAGCGACTGGAAGACCGTGCAGAAGATCGCGAAGAAGCGCGGCTGGGGTCGTCCCGGTCAGTCGTGGACGCCCGGGATCGACCTCATCGAGGCCTGAACCTCGAGACGAGAAATCCCGCCTGCGTCGACCGACGCGGCGGGATCTTCTCGTGGCTCCCCGGCTTGGACTCGAACCAAGAACCTATCGGTTAACAGCCGATTGCTCTGCCAATTGAGCTACCGAGGAAGAGTCATCCCGAATCAGGACAACCCTGAGATCGTAGCAAAGGATGAGGCTGCGACGCGAACCGGGACGGGGTCAGCCGGCGTCGAGGAGACGCTGCCGCTCGACATCCAGATCGCGCAGGCGCAGCCTCACGGCACGCCCCTCCTCGGAGTCGGCCTGCACCCGCTGCATGGCACCGAGCAGCTCGCTCTTCGTGCGATCGAGGGTGCGCAGGCTCAGTCGCCTGGCGAGGTCCTGGGCTGACAACTGGGCGTGCAGAGCATCGCGTGCGGGGAACGTTCCCGTGAGCAGCTCGGCGGCGAGGGAACGGTACGGCTCACGCACCGCCTGCACCGCGGCGGCGGCCCATCCGGGGTGCGAGTAGTCCGGCATCGCCGCGACGACGCCGCGCACCGCGTCGAGGCCCGGAACGGTGAATGTGGTGTCGAGGGCGCGCCGTACGAGCTCGCCGTCGATCAGGTGCCCGTACTGCAGGAATCCCATCAGCGCATCACGCTCGAGCGCGGCATCCGCTGTGGTCGGCAGTGTCTGGAGGGTGATCCTCAGCTCGCTGGGGGTCTCGGCCGAGTGCGGGATGTCCTCCTGCTCGCGCTGCGCACCGACCGACCGCGACGCGCGCCGCACCGCACCGGACACCTCGCCGAGCTCGAGGCCGAGGCGTCGGGCGAGCACCTTCACGTAGCCCGGCTGCAGCGAGGGGTCACGGATGCCGGCGACGATCGGCGCCCCGGCGCGCAGAGCCCCCGCCCGCCCTTCGACGGTGCCGAGGTCGAAGCCGCGGATGCGCTGGTCGATCGCGAACTCGAACATCGGCACCTTCGACTCGATGATCGCGCGCACGGCGCCGTCGCCGCGGGCGAGGCGCAGGTCGCACGGGTCGAGACCGGGCGGAGCGACGGCGACGTAGGTCTGCGCGGCGAAACGCTTCTCGTCGGCGAACGCGCGCATGGCGGCGCCGACCCCTGCGTCGTCCGGGTCGAAGGTAAAGACGACCTCGCCGTGTGCCGAGTCGTCGCCCATCACGCGACGCAGGGCCGTGATGTGCTCCGAGCCGAACGCGGTGCCGCAGGTCGCGACCGCCGTGGTGATGCCGGCGAGGTGGCAGGCCATGACGTCGGTGTAGCCCTCCACCACGACGACCTGGCGCGACCGCGAGATGTCCTTCTTCGCGAGGTCGAGGCCGTACAGCACCTGCGACTTGCGGTAGATCGGGGTCTCAGGGGTGTTGAGGTACTTCGGCCCCTGGTCGTCGTCGTAGAGCTTGCGGGCCCCGAAGCCGACGACCTGGCCGGTGACATCGCGGATGGGCCACACCACGCGCCCGCGGAACCGGTCGTAGACGCCCCGCTGCCCCTGCGAGAGCAGACCGGCTGTGAGAAGCTCCTCGTCGCTGAAGCCCTTGGCGCGCAGCGCCTGCTGCAGGTTGCCCCACCCCTTCGGCGCGTACCCGACACCGAAGTGCGCGGCGGCTCCCGCATCGAACCCGCGGCCGCCGAGGAAGGCGTGCGCGGTCTCGGCCTCGGCGCTCTGCAGCTGCTCGCGGAAGTACATCGCGGCCGCGGCGCCCGCCGCGTAGAGCCGGGTGCGCCCGGAGGTCTCCACCGCGGGGCCCCCGTCCTCGTAGTGCAGCGCGTAGCCGAGCCGACCCGCGAGGCGCTCGACCGACTCGGTGAACGAGAGGTGGTCCATCTCCCGCAGGAACGTGTAGACGTCGCCCGAGGCGCCGCATCCGAAGCAGTGGTAGAACCCGTGCTGCGGCCGCACGTGGAAGCTCGGACTCCGCTCGTCGTGGAACGGGCAGAGCCCCTTGAGCGAGCCCACTCCCGCGGGCTTGAGCGCGACCCGCTCCCCCACGATGTCGGCGATGTTCGTGCGCGACTTGACCTCGTCGACGTCGGTCTGCACGATGCGGCCGGGCATCAGGCGAGTCCTGCTGGCGCGGGCCGCACCGGCGGCACCCACACGCCGAGTGAGGTGGGATCGAGCGGTGCGACGAGACGCTCATGCCAGGCGATCGCGAGCTGATCCGTGAGTCCCGCGACCTGGTCGACGACGACGCGGCGGCGAGCCGCGTCATCCGTCGCGGAGGTGAAGTCGCCTCGATAGACCGGCTCGAGCTGGTCGGGACGCTCCCACAGAGCCGACGCGAGGCGCTTCAGCACTCGCCGCTGTTCCTTGTAGAGCTCCTTGCGGCCATCGATCGAGACCACCGTCGCACCGATGATTCCTTTGAGCACCGCGATCTCGGCCTCGACGACCGCGGGCACCATGACCCGCGCCCGATAGCGCGTGAGGGATGCAGCGGGGTACGCGTCGCGCGTCGCCGCCGTCGCCGCCCGCGCGAAGCGCCCGATGAGATCGGACGTGAGGTTCTTGAGACCGGCCAGGTCGCGGCGGGATCCGTCGAACGTGGGCACCCACTCGGGGAGCCGGGTGAGCCGGTAGAGCGCGTCGGAGAGCGCATCGCGGGTGAGGTCGAAGCCGACCCACGCCTGGATCGCGTCGATCAGGGCCTCGTGCTCGTTCGGGGCGACGAGACGGCGCGGATCGAGGTAGCCGTTGACGATGGCGTCCTCGAAGTCGTGCACCGAGTATGCGATGTCGTCCGACAGGTCCATGACTTCGGCCTCGATGCACCGCACGCGGCCGGGCGCGCCCTCGCGGAACCAGCGGAAGACCGCCTCATCGTCGGGGTAGACGCCGAACTTGAGGCGACCGCCCG
>NZ_LMPK01000033.1:136735-151983 GCF_001423825.1 Microbacterium sp. Leaf351 | reverse complement strand
GAGGTTGAGGCCCGCGGAATGCCCCTCCTCGTCGAACACCTTCGGCTCGAGCCGGGTGACGATGCGCATCGTCTGCGCATTGCCCTCGAACCCGCCGATGTCCTCGGCCCAGTCGTTGAGGGCCCGTTCGCCGTTGTGTCCGAAGGGCGGATGCCCGAGGTCGTGGTTCAGGCAGGCGGTGTCGACCACGTCGGGCGCGAGGCGCAGGGCGAGGGCGAGCTCTCGACCGACCTGGGCGACCTCGAGCGAGTGGGTCAGCCGGTTACGGGCGAAATCCGCAGGGCTGGCAGGCGAGAGCACCTGGGTCTTCGCGCCGAGGCGGCGCAACGCCGCGGAGTGCAGCACCCGCGCCCGGTCGCGCGCGAAATCGTCGCGCTGCGAGCGGTGCTGCTCGGGGACGAAGCGCTCCGCGTCCCGATCGTCGTAGCCGCTCGGGCGCCCGAGGGCGACACCGAGCGCGGATGCCTCAGCCGCCACTGTGCTCCAGTTCGGCGTCGGCGAGGGCGCACGACTCATCGGCGGGGATCTCCCGGCTGTCGAGCCATCCGTCGGGCAGGGCGGGACGCTTCGGGGTTCCCGCGCGACCGCGCTGTCCCTCGGCGGCGGCTCCCGGATAGGGCGCGTCGAGATCGAGGGTCGCGAGCAGTGCATCGATCTCGTCGAGCGACGACACCGTCGCCAGCTGCGCGCGCAGCTCCCCGCCCACCGGATAGCCCTTGAAGTACCAGGCCACGTGCTTGCGGATGTCGCGGCATCCGCGGTCCTCGTCCTCGAAGAACTCGACCAGTAGTTCCGCGTGCCGGCGGAACGCGCGAGCGACGAAGCCGAGGGTCGCATCCACGGGCTCGCCGTAGGCCGCGTCTTCGCCGCCGAGCGTGCGGGCGAGGTCGCCGAACAGCCACGGTCGGCCGAGACAGCCGCGGCCGACGACGACGCCGTCGCATCCGGTTTCCGCCATCATGCGCACGGCGTCGTCGGCGCTCCAGATGTCGCCGTTGCCGAGCACCGGCACCGAACGGATCTCGTCCTTCAGACGCGCGATCGCGCTCCAGTCGGCGGACCCCGAGTAGAACTCCGCGGCCGTGCGCGCGTGCAACGCGATCGCCGACACCCCGGCGCGCTCGGCCGTGCGGGCGGCGTCGAGATAGGTGAGATGGTCGTCGTCGATGCCCTTGCGCATCTTCACAGTGACCGGCACGTCACCGGCGTTGCGGACGGCCTGGGTGACGATGTCGGCGAAGAGGTCCTTCTTCCAGGGGAGCGCCGCTCCCCCGCCCTTGCGGGTGACCTTGGGGACGGGGCATCCGAAGTTCATGTCGATGTGGTCGGCGCGGTCCTCGTCGACGAGGAGCTTCACGGCCGCGCCGACGGTCGCGGGATCGACTCCGTACAGCTGGATCGACCGCGGGGTCTCGGACTCGTGGTGCGTGATGAGCCGCATCGTCGTGGCGTTCCGCTCGACGAGCGCGCGCGTCGTGATCATCTCGCTGACGTAGAGACCTGCGCCGTACTCGCGACACAGCCGCCGGAACGCGGTGTTCGTGATGCCCGCCATCGGCGCCAGCACGACCGGGGCGTCGAGGGTGAGCGCACCGATCTGCAACGGCCGGGTGGCGGGGGCGATCGTGGTCACCCCGACATTCTCCCAGACGGCGACCCTCCCGCGGCCCGCCGCGCCTACGCTGGGCACATGGCCGCCACCGACAGCGCAGACCTGCGCAGCATCCCGTTCCTCGACGCCGAGGGGGCCGAGCGCACGCTCGCCGACTACGGCGACAAAGTCCTCCTCGTCGTGAACGTCGCGTCGAAGTGCGGACTCACCCCGCAGTACGAGGCGCTCGAGCAGCTGCAGCGAGAGTACGGCGAGCGGGGCTTCAGCGTCGTCGGATTCCCCTGCAACCAGTTCATGGGTCAGGAGCCGGGCTCGATCGAGGAGATCCTGGAGTACTGCTCCGCGACCTGGGGTGTGAGCTTTCCGATCAACGCGAAGATCAAGGTCAACGGACCGGGTGTCGCGCCGCTCTACAAGGCGCTGAAGAAGGCCAGGAACCCCGAGGGCGAGCGGGGACTCGTGCACTGGAACTTCGAGAAGTTCGTGCTCACGCCCACGGGAGACGTGCACCGTTTCCGTCCGTCGACGAAGCCCGACGACCGGGCGGTCGTGTCGGTCATCGAGGCGGCACTCCCCGCCTGATCTCGGCGACGGTCAGAGAGCCGATGCCGCGCCCCGCCGCTCCGCCCACACCTGGCGCGCGATCTGGGCGAACGCCTCCGGCGGCTGCGCGCCGCTGACGCCGTACTTGCCGTCGATGACGAAGAACGGCACGCCGTTGATGCCGTAGGCCTGGGCCTGCGCCTGATCGGCCCGCACGTCGGGCAGGTGCCGCTCGGTCTCGAGCGCGTCGCGCACGGCGTCGCCGTCGAGCCCGATCTCCGTCGCGAGGTCGACGAGGTCGTCGATACGTCCGACGTGGCGCCCCTCGGTGAAGTAGGCCGACATGAGGCGCTCCGCCATGTCGTGCTGGCGTCCGGCCTGCTTCGCGAAGTGCAGCAGCTCGTGCGCCTTCACCGTGTTCGTGTGACGCAGCAGGTCGAAGCGGTACTCCAGTCCCGCGTTCGCGGCCACGCCCGTCACGTTCGAGAGCATCTGCGAGACCTGGTCCCGCGGCATCCCCTTGTGTCCGGCGAGGAAGTCGATCTCGTCACCCTCGAAGTCCACGGGCGTGTCGGGAGACAGCTCGAACGAGTGGAACGTGACCGTCGTCACGGGCGCGTCGTCATCGGATGCCGCGTCCGCCAGTCCCTTCTCGAGGTTGCGCTTGCCGATGTAGCACCAGGGGCAGGCGATGTCGCTCCACACGTCGATCGAGATGGCGTCCGTCATGACGGGTGCAACGCCTGCGGCTTCGCCGACTATTCCCGCGCTGTGAGCAGGATTCACAGCGTCGTGTCGGGCGCGCCGGGAGCGCATATGTCAGCATGATGCGGGCCCGATGGGGATCGGGGTGGGAGAGAGGAACGGCATGGGTGCTCGCGCGCGCCGCCGCATAGGTCGCATCCTGTTCGCATCGACGGTCGTGATCGTCGCCGCAGCAGTTGTCGGCGCGGTCGTGGTAGCGGTGCAGACGCGCGCGCAGTGGTGGCCGACCGCGTTCTCGACTCCGGGCGGGATCGCTCCGTCCGCCTCGGCCACGCCGCTCGGGCCCGCTCTTCCCGCGCCGGCGCCGGTCGTGAATTCGGATCCTGCGCCGGGATCGCTCGTCACCACATGCGAGGGCGAGACGGTGCTGTCGGTCTGGGCCCACTACGACGATGACCTGATCTTCGCGAACCCGACGCTGCAGGGAGCGATCTCGAGCGGATTCTGCGCCCGGACGGCCTATGTGACCGCGGGTGACGGCGGCCTCGGTGCCTCCTACGTCAAGGCTCGTGAGTTCGGGATCCTCAAGGCGTACAACGTCATGCGCGGGAGCTCGGCCGAGTGGACGCAGTCCACCGTGACCCTCGCATCGGGAGTGCAGCTCACCCAGTACGTCCCTGTCGACGCGGCGAACGTCTCGGTGCTCTTCTTCCACCTGCCCGACGGGGGGCTGAAGGGCAAGGGCTTCCGGACGACCGGGTCCGTCACGATCCGGATGCTCCTCGACGGCCGCGTCGACAAGCTCACCCCGGTGGGCGGCGGTGATGCGGTGTCGGCGGTGAGTCTGCGGGACTCCCTGGCCGACCTCATCACGATGTTCCATCCCGCCATGGTGGGAACGCTGATCCCGAGCATTGCCGCGCAGGGTTGGCAGGGCGATCATCCCGACCACAGCACGGTGGGCACGTTCACCCGCGAAGCGGCGAAGAAGGCCGGGTACGACCTCGCCAAGATGCGCTACTTCGAGGGATACCCCGTGCATCTCCAGCCGGCCAACATCACCGGCGCAGCCCTGACGACGAAGCTCCTGGCGTACCGGGCGTACGCGGCCAACGACAAGATCATCGGCTGCGCCACCGACCAGGCGTGCCTCCAACGCCGCGGCTTCGGCGCCTGGGTGCAGCGTCAGTACTCGTTCACCGACGAGCAGCTCTTCCCGGGCGGCAAGACCATCCCGCTGTCCGAGAGCGCGAACGCGGTCGCCGTCGAGTACTGACCGTCAGGCGGTCGGGGTGTCGATCGCGCCACCGAACCGACGGTCGCGGGACAGGTAGAGTCCGATCGCCTGCCAGAGGTCGGTGCGTGAGAAGTCGGGCCAGAGTGTGTCGAGGAAGACGAACTCCGCATAGGCCGATTCCCACAGCAGGAAATTCGAGGTGCGCTGCTCGCCGCTCGAGCGCACGAACAGGTCGACGTCGGGCATGTCGGGCTGGTAGAGCCGCCGGCGGATGAGCTTCTCGCTGACGGCGCTCGGACGCACCCGCCCCGCGGCCACGTCGTCGGCGATGGAGCGCATCGCGTCGACCAGCTCCACGCGCCCCCCGTAGTTCACGCACATCGTCAGCGTGAGCACGTCGTTGTCACGGGTGAGCTGCTCGGCGAACTGCAGCTCGGAGATCACCGAGCCCCACAGGCGCGGCTTACGCCCGGCCCACCGCACCCGCACGCCCCACTCATTGAGCTGGTCTCGCCGGCGGTGCAGCACGTCGCGGTTGAACCCCATCAGGAACCGCACCTCGTCGGGTGAGCGCGACCAGTTCTCGGTCGAGAACGCATAGACCGAGAGATGTTTCACGCCGGCCTGGATGGCGCCCGCGACGACGTCGAGCAGCGCCGCCTCCCCTGCCTTGTGTCCCTCGACCCGCGTGAGGCCGCGGCGGTTCGCCCAGCGGCCGTTCCCGTCCATCACGATCGCCACATGGTTCGGCACCGATCCGGCGGGGAACGCCGGCGGGTGGACGCCTGTCCAGTCGATCGGACGGTACGCGACCGCATCCTTGTGGGTGAAGGGCTTCGGAGTCATCGCCCCGACTCTACGTGGGCGAGTGAGCGGATGCCGCGCTCGAGCTGCCACTGGGTGAACGCCGCGACCAGACCGGATGCCGCGGCGCGGTCGGCGTCGGACACCGCATCGACGACGTCCCACTCGCCGCGCAGCAGCGCACGCAACTGGGCGAGCACGTCGGCGGTGACACGCACGGAGCCGGCCGGTGCGCACGACGAGCAGAGCATCCCGCCGCCGTGCGCGAGGAACGACGAGTGCGGTCCGGGTCGTCCGCAGCGAGCGCAGTCGTCGAGGCCGGGCGACCACCCGGACATCGCGAGCGCCCGCAGCAGGTACGAATCGAGCACGCTGCGGGGGTGGTGGTCGCCGCGGCTCAGGGAGCGAAGGCCGCCGAGGAGGAGGATGTGCTGCTGCGGAGTCGCCTCGGCCTCTCCCAGCCGGTCGGCGGTCTCGACCATCGCGCTCGCGGCGACGTAGCGGTCGTAGTCGCCGACGATGTCGGCCCCGTAGGTGGCGAGACTCTCCGCCTGCTGGACGATGTCGAGCGTGCGGCCCTTGTAGATCTGCACGTCGGCGACCATGAAGGGCTCGAGCCGCGCGCCGATGCGCGAGGACGTGCGGCGCACCCCCTTGGCGACCGCGCGGATGCGCCCGTGCTGCCGACCGAGGAGGGTGACGATGCGGTCCGCCTCCCCCAGTTTCTGGGTGCGCAGGACCACGACCTCGTCGCGGTAAGTGGGCACGCATCGATTATCGTCGCGCCTTGCGACAATGGACGCGTGACCGAGCCGACCTTCACCATCCCGCTCTGGGCCGATCTGCTCGCCGTGGGTCTCGGCGGAGTTCAGGGGGCCTTGTTCGCCTCCGGTTTCCGGGGGCAACGACGTCTGGACCTGCTCGGTGTGGCCCTGATCGGAATCCTCATGGGCATGGGCGGCGGTCTCATCCGCGATCTGCTGCTGAACGTCACGCCCGCTCCGCTGCAGACCAACTGGTATCTGCTGATCGGCGTCGGCGCGGCGCTGCTCGGGATGTTGCTCGCCGGGCCGTTGCAAAAGCTCAACTCTGTGATCGTCACGCTCGACGCCCTGGTGATCGGGCTCTTCGGTGCCTTCGGAACGACGAAGGCGCTCGGTCTCGGGCTGCCCGTCGTGCCGGCGATCTTCGTGGGCGTCTGCTCGGCGGTCGGCGGCGGTGTGCTGCGCGACGTGATGATGGGGCTCCCGGTGGCGATCATGCACGTCGGGTCGCTCTATGCGGTCGCGGCCGGGGTGGGCTGCACGACGGTCGTAGCGCTCAACGCGTTCGGTGTGCCGATCGTCGGATCCGCAGTCGCCGGATTCCTCGTGACGGCGGTGATCCGTATCCTCGCCGTGATCTTCGATCTGTCGCTGCCCGAGCAGCACATGCTCTACAGGCGAAAGGTCGCCGTCGAGACATCCGCTATTCCGATCGTGCGACCGGAGAGCGACTGACCCGACGGCGACCCCGGGTCACACCGCGGTGAGGGCGCCCTCGCGCTCGCGGGCGCGGATGGCGCGGTTCACCGCCGAGACGATGGCCTTCAGCGAGGCGGTCGAGATGTCGCCGTCGACGCCGACGCCCCACAGGCGCTCCCCGTCGATCTGCAGCTCGACGTAGGCCGCCGCCTGGGCGTCCCCGCCGGCGCTCATCGCGTGCTCGACGTAGTCGTAGAGCGTGACGTCGAAGCCGCGCTCGTGCAGCACGGCGAGGAAGGCCGCCACCGGTCCGTTGCCGATGCCGTCCGCCGCGGTGCGCTCCTCGCCGTCGCGCAGCGTGACGTCGAGCCGCAGCTGACCGCCCACATCGCTCTGCGTACGCGTCGACAACAGCTCGAAGCGGCCCCAGCGCTCGTCGGCGGCATCCGCCGGCAGGTACTCGTCGCGGAAGATCTCCCAGATCTGGGAGCTCGTGAGCTCGCCACCCTCGGCATCGGTCTTCGCCTGTACGACGCCCGAGAACTCGATCTGGAGCTTCCGGGGCAGGTCGAGCGCGTGGTCGCTCTTGAGCAGGTAGGCGACGCCGCCCTTGCCCGACTGCGAGTTCACGCGGATCACCGCCTCGTACGAGCGGCCCAGGTCCTTCGGGTCGACGGGCAGATACGGCACGGCCCATTCCAGGTCGTCGACCGACACGCCCTCGCGCTCGGCGCGGGCGGCCATCGCCTCGAAGCCCTTCTTGATGGCGTCCTGGTGGGAGCCGCTGAACGCGGTGAAGACGAGGTCGCCGGCCCAGGGGCTGCGCTCGGGCACCGGCAGCTGGTTGCAGTACTCGACCGTGCGCTTGACCTGGTCGATGTCGCTGACGTCGATCTGCGGGTCGATGCCCTGGGTGAACAGGTTGATCGCGAGGGCGACCAGGTCGACGTTGCCCGTGCGCTCGCCGTTGCCGAACAGGCAGCCCTCGATGCGGTCGGCACCGGCCATGTAGCCGAGCTCGGCGGCGGCGATCGCCGTACCGCGGTCGTTGTGAGGATGCAGGGACAGGATGACGTTCTCGCGGTACGCCAGGTGGCGGTTCATCCACTCGATGGAGTCGGCGTACACGTTGGGCGTCGCCATCTCCACGGTCGCGGGCAGGTTGATGATGACCTTGCGCTCGGGCGTCGGCTCGAAGACGTCGAGCACGGCGTTGCAGATCTCGGCCGCGAACTCCAGCTCGGTGCCGGTGTAGCTCTCGGGCGAGTACTCGTAGTAGACGGCCGTCTCGGGGATGCGCTTCTCGAACTCGCGGCACAGGCGCGCGCCCTCGAGGGCGATGTCGATGACGCCCTGCGTGTCGGTGCGGAACACGACGTCGCGCTGCAGGATGCTCGTCGAGTTGTACAGGTGCACGATCGCCTGCTTCGCCCCGGCGATCGCCTCGTAGGTGCGCTCGATGAGGTGCTCGCGCGCCTGGGTCAGCACCTGGATAGTGACGTCGTCGGGAATCAGGTTCTCGTCGATGAGCTGACGCACGAAATCGAAGTCGGTCTGGCTGGCGCTCGGGAACCCGACCTCGATCTCCTTGTAGCCCATGCGCACCAGCAGGTCGAACATGACGCGCTTGCGCTCGGGGCTCATCGGGTCGATGAGCGCCTGGTTGCCGTCGCGCAGGTCGACGGCGCACCAGCGCGGCGCCTGGGTGATGCGGGCGTCGGGCCAGGTGCGGTCCGGCACGTCGACGCGGATCTGCTCGTGATACGGGCGGTACTTGTGGATCGGCAGAGCCGATGCCTTCTGGGTGTTCTCCATGATCGTCTTTCCTCGTGTGGGATGTGGCGGGCCGACGACAAGCTCCGCGACGAGGTGGCCCTAGGTTTAGGCCCCGCCGCGGCAGCTAAGGAGGAGGAGATCACCCGCACGCATGCGACCAGGCTACACCCGGGTGAGCCCCGGTCGATGACGGATGCCGCGACCCCGCGTCAGAACCCGAGCCGGCCGAGCTGCTTGGGGTCGCGCTGCCACTCCTGGGCGACGCGCACGTGCAGCGACAGATAGACCCGCGAGCCGAGGAGGCCCTCGAGCTGCGTGCGGGCGCGGGCGCCGACATCCTTCAGGTGCGCGCCCTTGCGGCCGATGATGATCGCCTTCTGACTGTCGCGCTCGACGACGATGTCGGCGAACACGTCGATCAGATCAGAGTCCTCGCGCGGGCCCATCTCCTGCACGACCACGGCGATCGAGTGCGGAAGCTCTTCGCGCACGTCGCGCAGTGCCGCCTCGCGGATGATCTCCGCCACGCGATCGCTCTCGGACTCATCGGTGACGACGCCGTGCTCGTACAGCGCCGGGCCTTGGGGCATGAGGCCGAGCAGCTCGTCCGCCAGCACATCGAGCTGAGCACCGGTGAGCGCGGAGACGGGGATGACGGCGGCCCAGTCGTCGCGCAGCGCGTCGACCTCGGCGAGACGCTCCAGCACCTCGTCGCGCGACGCCGCATCGGTCTTGGTGACGAGGGCGACCTTGCGCGAGCGCGGGTAGCCGTCGAGCGAGGCGGCGATGCGGCGGTCACCGGGACCGACGCGCTCCCCGGCCGGCGCGCAGAAGGCGATGACGTCGACGTCGCCGAGCACGTCCTCGACGAGGTCGTTGAGACGTTGCCCGAGCAGAGTGCGCGGACGGTGCACGCCCGGGGTGTCGACGACGACGAGCTGGCCGTCGGGACGGTCGACGATGCCGCGGATCGCTCGCCGCGTGGTCTGCGGCTTGTCGCTCGTGATCGCGATCTTCTCGCCCACGAGCGCGTTCGTCAGCGTCGACTTGCCGACGTTGGGCCGCCCGACGAAGGTGACGAAACCGCTGCGGTACGGGCTGTCTTCGGTCATGCGCGGGCCGCCTTCGCTGTGCGCTTCTTCTTCGATCCGGCGGGGTGCTCGTCGGTCGCGTGTTCCTCGGGGGCGGATGCCGCGGCATCGGCTGCACGCGTCACGAACACCGTCGCGAGTCCGCGGCCGCGGCCGCGAGAGGTGCCGCCGGTGAGCAGGAGCCCCAGCGCCTCGGCCGTCGCGCCCGGCTGCGGAACCTGACCGAGCGCCTTGCCGAGCAGTCCTCCGATGGAGTCGACATCCTCATCGTCGAGGTCGAGCCCGAACAGCTCGCCGACCTCGTCGAGGCCGAGGCGGGCGCTCACCCGGAACGTTCCGGGGCGCACCTCGACCACCTCGTCTGCGCGGGGGTCATACTCGTCGGCGATCTCCCCCACGAGCTCCTCGATGATGTCCTCGAGGGTCACGAGCCCGGCGATCCCGCCGTACTCGTCGACGACCATGCACACGTGCACCGCGTCGCGCTTCATCTGCTGCAGCAGTGTCTCGGCGCGCATCGACTCGGGCACGAACACAGGCGGACGGGCGATGCCCGCCACCGGCACCGCACTCGCGACCGTACCGTCGCGGAAGGCGATCTGCACCAGGTCCTTGAGGTACAGCACGCCTCGTACGTCATCGCCGTCCTCGCCGATCACCGGGATGCGGGACACCCCGCGATCGAGGAACAACGCGATCGCGGCGCGGGTGGAGGCATCCGCCCCGATCGTGACCATGTCGGTGCGCGGCACCATCACCTCGCGTACGTAGGTCTCGGTGAACTCGAACACGGAGTGGATCAGCTCGCGGTCGTCCTCCTCGATGAGGTCCTGCAGCGCGGCCTCGTCGACCATGCTCAGCAGCTGTTCCTCGGAGGTGAAGCTCGATGCCCGCGCCCCACCCGGGGTAACCCGGTTGCTGAGGATCACGAGCAGGTGCGCGATCGGGCCGAGCAGAAGACGGATGCCGCGCACGAGCCCGGCGCTGCCACGCAGGAGCCCCGCCGCGTTGCGACGCCCGACCGACCGGGGCGAGGTGCCTACGAGCACGAACGACGCGATGGTCATCAGCACGACCGCCGCGAGCAGCGCCCACCAGATGTCGTCGAACCAGAGCATGAAGGCCGCGGCGGTGAGCACCGCGGCGCCGGTTTCAGCAAGGACGCGGATGAAGACCACCGAGTTCGCGTGCGCCGCGGGGTCCGCGGCGATGCGATGGAGCGCCGCAGACGACCGTGCGCCCTCGGCGAGCTCGTCGAGATCCTGCGTCGAGGTGACCGAGAGTGCCGCGTCGATCGCCGCCATGAGTCCGCCGAAGGCGACAAGCAGCACCGCGGCGACCAGCAGGAGCGCGACGGTCATGACGCCGGTCGTCGACGCTCGGAGTGCGCGAAGGCGATGATGAGGTCGCGCTGCAGGCCGAACATCTCCTTCGCCTCGTCGGGCTCGGCGTGGTCGTACCCGAGGAGGTGCAGCAGGCCGTGGGTGGTGAGCATCACGAGCTCGTCCTGCGTGGAATGCACGGGCGACGCCTCACGTGCCTGGGTCTCGGCGACCTGCGGGCACAGCACGATGTCGCCGAGCAGGCCCGGCGGGGTGGGCTGCTCCTCGGTGCCGGGCCGCAGCTCGTCCATCGGAAAGCTGAGCACGTCGGTCGGGCCGGGCTCGTCCATCCACTGCACGTGCAGCGACTCCATCGCGCCCTCGTCGACCAGCAGGATCGCCACGTCGGCGTCGGGGCTGATGTGCAGCTCCGCGAAGTTGTGCTCCATGAGACGCAGCAGCACGGTCTCGTCGACAGCCACCCCCGACTCGTTGGTGATCTCGATGGTCATGTGCGTCCCCGCTTCGGAAGGTGGTCCCGCGGGGAGCCCCCGCGGGCGGCGGTGCGTCGCTCGACGCGCCCCGCGAACTCGGATGCCTCATCCCGCTCGCGGCGGGAGGCGAGTCGACGTTCGTCGTACTCGGTGTAGGCGTCGACGATGCGTCCGACGAGCGTGTGGCGCACGACGTCGTCGCTGGTCAGGTAGGAGAAGTGGATGTCGTCGATGTTCGACAGCACGCGGGTCACGAGCCGCAGGCCCGACGCGCCCTGCGGCAGGTCGATCTGCGTGATGTCGCCCGTGACGACCATGCGCGTGCCGAACCCGAGACGCGTGAGGAACATCTTCATCTGCTCGGGAGTCGTGTTCTGTGCCTCGTCGAGCACCACGAACGAGTCGTTCAGCGTGCGCCCGCGCATGTAGGCGAGCGGCGCGACCTCAATCGTGCCCGACGCCATGAGCTTCGGCACGATCTCGGGGTCCATCATCTCGTTGAGCGCGTCGTAGAGCGGCCGAAGGTACGGGTCGATCTTGTCGGTGAGGGTTCCGGGGAGGAAACCGAGCCGCTCCCCCGCCTCGACGGCGGGCCGCGTCAGGATGATGCGGGAGACCTCCTTGCGCTGCAGGGCCTGCACCGCCTTCGCCATCGCGAGGTACGTCTTGCCCGTGCCGGCCGGCCCGATGCCGAAGACGATCGTGTTCTCCTCGATCGCGTCGACGTACGCCTTCTGCCCTGCGGTCTTCGGGCGGATCACCTTGCCGCGGGAGGACAGGATCGCCTCCCCCATGACCTCGGACGGACGGGGTGACCCGTCGGTGCGCAGCATGCGGTCAGACGACGCGACACCCGCGGCATCCAGGTCGACGCCGTTGCGGGTCATCTGCAGCAGCTCCTCGACGAGCTCGGCGGCGCGAGCGACGGGATCCGCCTCGCCGGTGAGGGTGATCTCGTTGCCGCGCACGAGCACCTGCACGTCGGGGTGCGCGCGCTCGACGACGCGCAGCAGGCGGTCCTGCGGGCCGAGCAGACGCACCATGGCGACGCCGTCCGCGAGGAGGCGGCGGGTGACGGGTTCGGAGTCAGGCACCGAGCCCCTGCTCCGACAGGTCGCCCGCGAGCACGTGTGCGTGCACGTGGAACACCGTCTGGCCGGCGCCGGCGCCCGTGTTGAAGACGAGTCGGAAGTCGCCGTCGGCGTGCTGGGCGGCGAGCTCGGAGGCGAGCGCGACGATCTCCGCCAGCAGAGCGGGGTCGGCGGCCGCGAGCTCGGCGACATCGCGGTACTCGGCCGTCTTCGGGATGACCAGCAGGTGCACGGGCGCCTGCGGCGCGATGTCGCGGATCGCGAAGAGGGTGTCGGTCTCGGCCACGATCTCGGCGGGGATCTCACGCGCGAGGATGCGACTGAACACGGAGGCTTCGCTCATAGGAACGAGTCTACCGGCGCCCGTCTCACCAGCGCCCGAGCAGCACCGACACGGCGGCGAGCGCCGCGGGGCCGGCGGTCGAGGTGCGCAGCACGGTGTCGCCGAGTCGGACGAGCTCCGCCCCCGCGTCCGCGAGCGCGGTCAGCTCGTCGGGGGCGATTCCCCCCTCGGGGCCGACGATGAAGGTCACATCGGCGAGGTCGCTGCTCACGGCGTCGGCGAGGCGCACGCTCGCGGTCGGCTCGAGCACGAGAAGACGGGATGCCGCACCCCGGCCGGCGAGCTCACGGGTGGTCACGAGCGGGCTCACTTCGGGGAGCCACGCACGATGGGCCTGCTTGCCCGCCTCCCGGGCGATCGCCTCCCAGCGGCCCCGTCCCTTGACGGCCTTGCCCGCGTCCCAGCGGGAGACGCTGCGGGCTGCCTGCCACGGCACGATCTCGTCGACCCCGAGCTCAGTGGCGGCCTGCACGGCCAGCTCGTCGCGATCGCCCTTGGCGAGGCCCTGTACGAGGCGCAGACGGGTGGCGGGCGGGGCATCCACCCGTCGGTCGTCGATGCGCACGACGACGAGCTTCGGTGAGACCGATTCGCAGGTGCCGGTGAGCCACACGCCGCGGCCGTCGCCGACAGTGACCTTCTCCCCCGGGCGCACACGCCGCACCGCGGCGGCGTGATGTGCCTCGGCCCCGGTGAGTGAGACGGTGTCACCGGCCCCCGCGGCGGCGGCGGCATCGTCCACGAAGTGGAGCGCCACGGATCAGCCGTTCCGGAACCGGTCGCGCAGCCGCGCGAAGAGGCCCTGGTGGAACTGCGCCAGCTGCGGCTCCGGCGCCTTCGACTTGCGGGCGAACTCCTCGATGAGGGCGCGTTCCTTCGCGTCCAGGCGAGAGGGCGTGAGCACATGCACGCCGATGCGCAGGTCGCCGCGGCCGCTGCCGCGCAGCGGCGAGACGCCGCGGCCCTTGATCGTGAGCACGTCGCCCGATTGCACCCCTGCGCGCAGCTCGAGCTCGACGGGCCCGTCGAGCGCGTCGATCAGGGTTGTCGTTCCCAGCACCGCGTCGGGCATCGAGATCTCGAGCGTCGCGAGCAGGTCGTCGCCGTCGCGGCTGAAGATGTCGTGCGGGGCGACCGTCACCTCGAGATAGAGGTCGCCGTTCGGGCCCCCGGCGGGTCCCACTTCACCGGAGCCCGGCAGCTGCAGGCGCAGGCCCGTCTCGACGCCGGCCGGGATGTCGACCGAGACCGTGCGACGCGAGCGCACGCGTCCCTGGCCCTGGCAGGTGGCGCACGGGTACGGGATGGTCGTGCCGTAGCCCTGGCAGCTCGCGCAGGGCTGCTGGGTGACGACGTTGCCGATGAGGCTGCGCACCGTGCGCTGGATGTGTCCGGTGCCGTGGCAGATATCGCAGGTGACGGGAGCCGTCCCCGGCTGGCAGCACGAGCCCTGGCAGGTTTCGCAGAGCACAGCGGTGTCGACCTCGAGGTCGCGATGCGCGCCGAACACGACGTCGGCGAGATCGAGCGTCACGCGCACGAGCGCGTCCTGGCCGCGCTCCCGGCGAGAACGAGCGCGGGCCCGGCTCCCACCGCCCCCGCCGAAGAAGGTGTCGAAGATGTCGCTGAAGCCGCCGAACCCGGCGCCGCCGAACGGCGATCCCGTCTCGCCGCCCATGTCGTAGGCGCGGCGCTGATCGGCGTCACTGAGCACGTCGTACGCGTGGGTGACGAGCTTGAACTGCTCCGCCGCCTCGGGGCTCGGGTTGACGTCGGGGTGCAGCTGGCGGGCCAGCCGTCGATACGCCTTCTTGATGTCCTCGGGGCTCGCGTCGCGTTCGACGCCCAGCACCTCGTAGTGGTCGGCCACAGTCACCTCTCCGCCCGCGAAGCGGGCAGGGTCGTATTCGTCATCGCGCGCGCTCGTCGTCGGCCATGAGTCGGCTCAGATAGTGAGCCACGGCGCGCACGGCGCTGAGATTGGTCGCGTAGTCCATGCGCGTGGGCCCGAGCAGACCCAGGCGTGCCTCGCCGATCGTGCCGGCATAGCCGCTCGTCACGACGGATGCCTCGCTCAGCCCGAACGCCTCGTTCTCGCGGCCGATGGAGACCGCCAGGCCCTCGGCGTCGGCCGCCATCTCGGTCATGAGCTTGAGCAGGGTCACCTGCTCCTCGATCGCCTCCAGCAGCGGGTAGATGCTGCCCTGGAAGTCGGACTCGCGTCGCGCCAGGTTCGCGGCACCCGCCATCACGAGACGATCCTGACGGAACTCTTCGAGCTCTTCGGCGACAGCAGCGAGTAGCGCGCGCGAGGCAGCATCCTCTCGCGGTGAACGGGTGGACGTCTCGGCGAGGGTGTGGGCGATCTTGCCGAGGCCCTCCTGCACCGAGCCACCCGTGACCAGCACCGAGACCTGGGCGCGGAGGGTCGCGACATCCGCGTCGTCGAGGTCGGTCCCGAGGCTCGCGATCCGCTGGGACACACGACCGGTGTCGGTGACGAGGATGACGACGACGCGCGGGCCGCCGAGGTGCACGAGCTCGATGTGCGTCACGTTCGCGCGCTCGAACGACGGGTACTGCACGAGGGCGACCTGGCCGGTGACCTGCGTGAGCACGCGCACAGTGCGCGCGAGCAGGTCGTCGAGGTCGGCAGGGGCCTCGAGGAATGTGGCGATCGCGTTGCGCTGGGCAGTGCTGAGCGGTCGCAGCTCGGCGAGGTGGTCGACGAAGACGCGGTAGCCCTTGTCGGTCGGCACACGTCCCG
>NZ_LMPK01000033.1:135299-136673 GCF_001423825.1 Microbacterium sp. Leaf351 | reverse complement strand
CGCCACGTAGTCCTGCACGATCGCCCGCAGGACGTCGAGGCCGCGTTCGCTGACCATTCCGCCTCCCCTCGCTGGCACTCACATCACGTGAGTGCCAATATTAGCGCGGAACGGGGCGCCACTCGCGGCGCGACGCACAGTGCTCAGGCGGTGAGCCGTCGCACGACCGCGTCGGCCAGGAGTCGACCGCGCAGCGTCAGGACGAGGCGCCCGGCGATGGCGGATGCCCCGTCGACCAGGCCGTCCGCGATGAGCCCCGCCACCTCCGCGCGACCGGTGTCCGGCAGGCTCGCCACGGCCAGCCCGTCGGCGATGCGCACCTCGAGCATCGTGCGCTCGAGCGCGCGGGACGCGGCATCGGGCGTCTCCCGTCCCGCCGCGGGCGAGGAACCCAGCGACAGGCGCTGCGCGTACGCCGCGGGGTGCTTCACGTTCCACCAGCGCACGCCGCCGACGTGCGAGTGGGCGCCCGGCCCGAACCCCCACCAGTCGGCGCCGCGCCAGTAGGCGAGATTGTGTCGCGAGCGGGTCGCCTCATCGCGCGACCAGTTCGACACCTCGTACCAGCTGTACCCCGCCGCCGCGAGGCGCGCGTCGGTGAGCTCGTACATGTCGGCCTGCACGTCGTCGTCGACCGTGTCGATCTCGCCGCGTGCGATGCGGCGGGCAAGCGCCGTGCCCTCCTCCACGATCAGCGCGTACGCCGACACGTGGTCGGTCTCGAGCGCGGTGACGGCATCGAGGGTGCGCTCCCAGTCCGCAAGCGTCTCCCCCGGCGTGCCGTAGATGACGTCGACGCTCACCTGCAGCCCGGCCGCGCGCGCCGCAGTGACCGCCCGCGGGACCGCGGCCGGCTCGTGGGTGCGGTCGAGGGTCGCCAGCACCGACGGAACGGCGGACTGCATGCCGATCGACAGACGTGTGACGCCCGCCTCAGCGAGCCTCGCCGTCAGCGCCGGTGTGACCGTGTCGGGGTTCGCCTCGACCGTCACCTCCGCATCGGCGGCGATGCCGAACGCGTCGCGCACGTCACCCAGCATGCGCGCGAGCGCATCGCCCGGGAGCAGCGTCGGCGTGCCGCCGCCGAAGAACACGGATGTCGCCGCCCGCCGCCGGCCCGCGGCATCCATCACCTGCGCGGCCAGCGCGATCTCCCGCGCGACCTCGTCGGGATAGTCCGCCTGGCTGGCGCCGCGCAGCTCCGTCGCCGTGTAGGTGTTGAAGTCGCAGTACCCGCAGCGCACGCGGCAGAACGGCACGTGCACGTACACGCCGAAGTCGGGGTGCGCGGCCGGGAGCAGGTCGGGCAGGCCGCCGTCGGCCGGAGCCGGATCGCCGAGGGGAAGCGCTGAGGGCATCAGGCCGGGGTGGTGA
>NZ_LMPK01000033.1:126978-135197 GCF_001423825.1 Microbacterium sp. Leaf351 | reverse complement strand
CTCGCCGAGGGTGCCGAGCACGAATCCGACGCGGCGCGGCTCCTCCGTGACGAAGATGACCCGGAGGTGCCCGTCGGCGTTCATGCCGTCGACACGGCCGTGCAGTCGCACGCTCGCTCCCGCGGCCACCCACGGTGTGCCGTCGGCGTCGAAGCGCTGATCGGCCTCGAGACGGCTGGGCGCGATGGGCTGACGGTTCTCGTCGAAGCTCACCCCGGCGTAGGTGGGGCCGGCGGCGGGGGTGACGTCCTTCACGGTGAGGCCCGCATCACGCAGCGCCTGCCAGCTCAGCAGCGCGTCGCCCGCCGCGCGGAATCGCTCTTCGCCGCTGCCGATGCGCCAGGACGACTCTGCCGGGAGGCTCCGCTCCGGCGGGTACTGCATGAGGTCGACCGCCTGTGTGGCTCCGACCGCCGCGTAGTCGACGACGCCGTCCCGGGTCGTTCCCTTGCGCATGTGGTGCACCCGCCTACTTCTTCTCGTTGCCGTCCACGTCTCCCGACAGGGCGGCGATGAACGCCTCCTGCGGCACCTCGACGCGACCCACCATCTTCATGCGCTTCTTGCCCTCTTTCTGCTTCTCGAGGAGCTTGCGCTTTCGGGTGATGTCACCGCCGTAGCACTTCGCGAGGACATCCTTGCGCATCGCCCTGATGTTCTCCCGGGCGATGATGCGGGCGCCGATCGCGGCTTGGATCGGCACCTCGAACTGCTGGCGCGGGATGAGCTTGCGCAGCCGCTCGGTCATCATCGTGCCGTACGAGTACGCCTTCTCACGGTGCACGATCGAGCTGAACGCGTCGACCTTGTCGCCCTGCAGCAGGATGTCGACCTTGACGAGGTCGGCGGTCTGGGATCCCGCGGGTTCGTAGTCGAGGCTCGCGTAACCCTGGGTCTTCGACTTCAGCTGGTCGAAGAAGTCGAAGACGATCTCGCCGAGCGGCATGTTGTAGCGCAGCTCAACGCGGTCCTCGCTGAGGTACTCCATGCCGAGCAGGGTGCCGCGGCGCGTCTGGCAGAGCTCCATCACGGTGCCCACGTAGTCCTTCGGCAGCAGGATGCCGACCTTCACGACCGGCTCGGAGACCGACGCGACACGACCGTCCGGGTACTCGCTCGGGTTCGTGACCACGACGGTCTCCCCGGTGTCGGTCGTGACCTCGTAAGTGACCGACGGTGCGGTCGTGATGAGGTCGAGGCCGAACTCGCGGGCCAGGCGCTCGGTGATGATCTCGAGGTGCAGCAGACCGAGGAACCCGCAGCGGAACCCGAACCCGAGAGCGACCGAGGTCTCGGGCTCGTACTGCAGCGAGGCGTCGGAGAGCTTGAGCTTGTCGAGGGCCTCGCGCAGATCGGCGTAATCACTGCCGTCGATCGGGTAGATGCCGCTGAAGACCATCGGCTTCGGGTCCGTGTATCCGGAGAGTGCCTCGGTCGCGGGCTTGCGGAGGTTCGTGATGGTGTCGCCGACCTTCGACTGGCGCACATCCTTCACGCCCGTGATCAGGTAGCCGACCTCGCCCACGCCGAGCCCCTTGGTGGGCGTCGGCTCGGGGTTCGAGACGCCGATCTCCAGCAGTTCGTGCGTCGCCTTGGTCGACATCATCTGGATGCGCTCCCGCGGCTCCAGCTTCCCGTCGACCATGCGCACATAGGTGACGACGCCGCGGTAGGCGTCGTACACGGAGTCGAAGATCATCGCGCGGGCCGGGGCATCCGCGTTCCCCTTCGGCGACGGGATGCGCTCGACGATGCGGTCGAGCAGCTCCTCGACGCCGAGGCCGGTCTTCCCGCTCACCCGCAGCACATCGTCGGGCGACCCGCCGATGAGGTTCGCGAGCTCGCCGGCGAACTTCTCGGGGTCGGCGGCGGGCAGGTCGATCTTGTTCAGCACCGGGATGATCTCGAGATCGTTCTCGAGCGCCAGGTAGAGATTCGCGAGCGTCTGCGCCTCGATGCCCTGCGCGGCGTCGACCAGCAGGATCGCGCCTTCGCAGGCGGCGAGCGACCGGGACACCTCGTAGGTGAAGTCGACGTGCCCGGGTGTGTCGATCATGTTCAGCGCGAACGTGCCGTCCGCGGTCTGCCAGGGCATGCGAACCGCCTGGCTCTTGATCGTGATGCCGCGCTCGCGCTCGATGTCCATGCGGTCGAGGTATTGCGCGCGCATGTCACGGTCGGAGACGACACCCGTGATCTGCAGCATGCGGTCGGCCAGGGTCGACTTGCCGTGGTCGATGTGGGCGATGATGCAGAAGTTGCGGATGCTCGCCGGCGGGGTGGCGCTGGGCTGGAGCGGAGAGAGGGCACGCGGAGACATGTCCCGACGATTCTAGGGTGCCGCCTCGGATGCACCGCCCTCACGCCCAGCCACCGGTTCTACAGTGGGCACATGGTGACGACCGTGGTGATGGTGCACGGCATCCGCACGTCCGCGACCATGTGGCGCGCACAGGTGGCCCATCTCGAGCAGCGCGGGGTGTCGGCGGTGGCTCTCGACCTGCCGGGACACGGCACCCGACGCGGTGAGCCGTTCACGCTCGACGAGGCCTTCCGCACCATCGACGACGCGGTGCGGTCGGCTGCGGACACCGGTCCCGTGCTCCTGGTCGGGCACTCGCTCGGCGGACTCCTCACGACCCAGTACGCAGGCGCCGTGGTCGCTCCCCCGATTGCGGCGTACATCGGTGCCTCGTGCACGGCGCTGCCGCGCGGCATCCCTCTCGTCGCCTATCGCGCCGCGGTCGGCTCCTTCAACAGCCTTCCTGGTCACGGCGAATGGCTGGGAGAGCGTGTGCTCGATCGCACCCTCCCGTCGGAGACGCGGTGGGACTTCGGGGCGGGCGGGTACGCGTTCGAGTCGCAGGACACGGCGCTGCGCGCCCTCGGAGCCCTCGACCTCATGGCGGCGGTGTCGCGCATCCGGGTGCCGACGTGGTTCGTGAACGGCCAGTGGGATCAGCTGCGGGTGAGCGAGAAGCTCTTCCAGACGCTCCTCCCCGACGCCGAGCTGATCGTCGTTCCCCACACCACGCACCTCGTGACGGCGATGGCACCGCGCGTGTTCAACGCGGTGCTGGATCTCGCGCTGGCCACGATCGACAGCACTGCCGTCGACGAGACGGATGCCGCAGCCTGACGTTTCGTGCGGAGCCCGCTCGTTTGGTAGACTCGGCTTTTGGCTTGCGTGTGGGGAATCCCAGACCCCCGCGATTCGCCGCACAGCGCCCCTCTCTCGCTGCACGGCACCACCACGACAACACCGAAACGAAAGTCTGACCACACGTGGCAAACATCAAGTCGCAGATCAAGCGCAACAAGACCAACGAGAAGGCGCACGAGCGCAATAAGGCCGTCAAGAGCGAGCTGAAGACCGCGGTGCGTCGCACCCGTGAGGCCATCGTCGCCGGCGACAAGGCCGCCGCCGAGAAGGCTCTGGGCACCGCGACCAAGAAGCTCGACAAGGCCGTGAGCAAGGGCGTCATCCACCAGAACCAGGCCGCGAACCGCAAGTCGGCGATCGCGAAGCAGGTTTCCGCTCTCTGAGCGACCATCGTGAAGGCCCGCACCGCTTCGGCGGGGCGGGCCTTCACGTTTTGTGCGCGGGGTCGCGCGTTTTGTGCGCGGGATCGCGTGCACAGCGTGGGCGGGGCGGGCCTTCACGTTTTGTGCGCGGGATCGCGTGGTGTGCGCGGGGTCGCGTGCACACCGTGGGGGCGGCATGCGCGCCTGACGCGCGAGCGTGACGAACCGCGGCGTTCAGTCGCCGTAGGGCCGCCGCGTCGCCACGATCGTGAGAAGACGCTCGACGGCGAACGTCGCATCGCGGCTGGCGCCCTTGACCTCGGCGTCTGCGCGGGCGGCGGCCTGAATCGCTCCCCCGAGCGCCTCTGACGACCAGCCGTTGAGATCGCGACGCGCGCGGTCGACCTGCCAGTCCTTCATGCCGAGTCGCGCGACCAGGGCGGGCGCTGATTCCCTCGAGCCCACCACGCGAGCCATGGTGCGCAGCTTGGAGGCGAGCGCGGCGACGAGGGGCACGGGGTCGGCGCCCGAGGCGAGCGCCTGACGCAGCGCGAGCAGCGCCTCACCGTGCCGCCCGGCGATCGCTGTGTCGGCGACGGTGAACGCGGATGTCTCGACCCGCCCGCCGTAGTAGCGCTCGACGATGCGGTCGTCGATCGTGCCGTCGACGTCGGCGAGAAGCTGCTGGCAGGCGGCGCCGAGTTCGGTGAGGTCGTCGGCGAACGCGGCGACGAGAGCGCGCAGCGCCGTGGGCTCGATGCGGCGGTTCGCGGCACGGAACTCGCCCGCCGCGAAGTCGACGCGGTCTGCGTCGCGGGTGATGGCGGGACAGGCGATCTCGACGCCTCCGCCCTCGCCCGCCCTGATGGCGTCGAGCAGCTTCTTGCCGCGCACGCTCGCGCCGGAGTGACGCAGCACCACGGTGGCGCCCTCCTGGGGGGCGGCGAGGTACGCGAGCGCGTCGGCCAGGAACGCATCGCTGCACTTCTCGACCGAGGTGACGCGGATGAGGCGCGGTTCGCCGAACAGCGAGGGCGCGGCGTAGGCGGGCAGTGACCCCGCCGTGTAGTCCGCCGCGTCGATGTCGCTGACTTCGAGCGCCTCGTCTTCGGCTCGCAGATAGCTGCGGATGCCGCTGGTCGCCCGTTGTGCGCAGACCTCTTCGGGGCCTGAGACGAGCACGATCGGCGCGGGCTGCGGGGTGCGCCAGGAGAGCTGCGGGATGGCGCTCGCGCGTGCGGGTCTACGGGGAGCGGCCATGCCGAAAGCCTACCGAGGGCCGTCGACGTCGCGGGTTCCGGCGTGCCAGACGACGAGGCGCCCGTCGACCTCGCTGACGGCGGCCATGCCGTCGGTGTCGGTGCGGACGACCGTCGTTCCGGCGGCGGCGAGCAGTGCGAGTGCGGTGTCGCGCGGGTGGCCGTAGCTGTTGCCGGCCCCGACCGAAACGAGCCCGATGACGGCACCGATGCGACGGTAGAGACCGGGGTCCTGGTCGCCGGAACCGTGGTGTGACACCTTCACCACCTGCAGCCCCGACGACATTCCACCGGAACGCAGGAGCGCCCGCTGCGCCGTCGCGCCGAGGTCGCCGAGGAAGATCGCGGGCGGGACCGCACCCCCGCCCATCTCGACGACCACGCTCCCGTCGTTGCCTTCGGCGAACTCCCCCGCCGTCGCCGTGGGCCACAGCACGCGCCAGCGCGCATCGCCGAGCATTCCGCTCATCCCCGCGTGGGCGACGACGGTGCGGGCGGCGCCGAGCGCGCGGACGATGTCCGTCTCGCGACGTTCGGTCGTCGGACCGTGCATCACGGTGTCGACACGTCCGTTCAATGCGTGTGCGGCACCCACGTGATCGCGGTCGAAGTGGGTGAGCACGAGCAGGTCGATGCTGTCGATCCCGGCACGGTCGAGGCATCCGCTCAACAGCTCGGGATCGTCTCCGGTGTCGATCAGCGCCACCTCGCTCGCGGAGCGCACCAATACCGCGTCGCCCTGGCCGATGTCGCACATGGTGATGCTCCAGTCGGGTGGCATCGCGCCTCGCGAGACCACGGGGAGCAGCACCGTCGCGGCGATCGTGGCGCCCGCCGTCACCGAGACGATGAGAACGGATGCCGCGCGCGTGACGGTGCGCAGTCGCCGGCGTGGGAGCGGCGCGAGCAGTCCGAGCGTGGCGGCGCCCACGAGGGCGAGCGCGACGATGCCGAGGGGGCCGCCCGGCCACGGCGCGGTCGCAAACGGCAATGCGGCGAAGAGGCGGGCGGTCTCGGCGATCCATGCGGCCGGTAGCCACGCGACGGCGACCAGTCCCTGCTGCAGCACCGGGAGGGGCGCCGCGAGCGTCGCGGCGAGCCCGACGATCGTCGCGACGGGCGCTGCCGGGGCGGCGATGAGGTTGGCGACGACGCCGTAGATCGGCACCGTCGGGGTGAGCACGACGATGAGCGGCGCACAGACGAGCTGGGCGGACAGCGGCACCGCGATGCCGAGTGCCAGCGCGCGGGGCATCACGCGGCCGAGCCCGGCGGCGAGGGGCCGCGCCAGCACGAGCAGCGCCGCCGTCGCCGCGGCGGACAGAGCGAAGCCGATCGAAGTCGCGAGCCACGGGTCGAGCACGAGCAGCACGGTGAGCGCGAGCGACCAGACGCCGATGCCGGTGGCGGTGCGTCCTGTCAGCACGGCGATCATGGCGATCGCCGCCATCGCCCCGGCGCGCACGACGCTGGGTTCGGGCGTCGTGAGCGTGATGAACCCGACAAGCAGGGTGAGGCCGACAGCGACGCGCATGCGTCTGCGCGCGCCGAGCGCGGCGGCTGCGGCGAAGCCGAGCGCGACGACGATCGCGCAGTTCGCCCCGCTCACGGCGGTGAGGTGCGTGAGGGAGGCGGTCTTCATCTGCGCATCGAGCGTGTCGTCGACGAGTGCGGTGTCGCCGATCGCGAGCCCGGGGATGAGTCCCGCGGCCGGGCCGGGCAGGCCGACGGTGGCGTGGGCGAGCGCGCGGCGCAGCGCGGCCACGCCCGCCAGCACGCCGTCGGCCGGCCGCTCGATTGTGGGCGGCGCGTCCGCGGTGAGCACGGCGACGGCGCGATCGCCGGCGTCGGCCCCGAACGCCGGTGCCTCGACGCGCACGACCGCGCCCACTTCGGTGCCTGCGCCGACACCGCCTCGCGCGAGCACGACGACGGGAACGTCGCGTCCGGGGCGTGGAGCCGTGCGGGTCTCGACGGACACCACCTGCGCGTCGAACGCAGACCCCTGCGCGCGCGGTTCGACCTTGCCGACGACACGCACCGACACCGACTCGGCACGGGAATCGATCAGGGCGTCACGAACCTGCTCGCGCGCGGGTGTCGAGAACACGACAGTGGATGCCGCGGCCCCCGCACCGCACGCTGCGAGCACCGCGACGACCAGCGCCGCGCGCGTCCGACCGCCCGCGCGGCGGGCACAGCACAGCGTGACGATGGCTCCGAGAGCAACCGCTGCACCAATCGCCGCAACGATCGACGCGCCTCCGAACAGCGCGATGCCCGCGGCCGCCCAGGTGAGACCGGCGACCGGAACGAGGCGATAGGCACCCACCTCACACCGTGACCTTGTCGCGCAGCTCGTCGAGCGTCTTCTCGCCGATCCCCGACACGCTCAGCAGGTCATCGACGCTGCCGAATCGGCCGTGCTCCGCGCGCCACGCGAGGATGCGCGCCGCGGTGGCCGGCCCGACACCTGGAAGGGTGTCGAGCGCCGCGGCATCCGCCGTGTTCAGGTTCACGAGCCCGTCGCCGGCCGCCGGCGCTGTGCCCCCCCTGCGGTGATGTGCCGACGACCGGCACGACGAGTTGCTCGCCGTCTGACACGGTGCGCGCGAGGTTCACCGCCGCCCGGTCGGCATCGGCGGTGAACCCGCCCGCTGCCGCGATCGCGTCGGCGAGGCGCGCGCCGCTCGCGAGCCGATACATTCCGGGCGTCGCCACGGCCCCCGCGACATGCACGTAGACCTGTCCGAACGGCGCGGCAGAGGGCGAGGTGGATGCCGCGGCATCCATCACGTCTGTCGACCCGCCGGATCGCACCATGCCGATGACGACGGTCACCCCGAGGGCGAGGAGCACGACGACCACGGCCGCCCCGACGCCCACCCGCACACCCGGGCGCACAGTGGGGAGGTCATCGGAGCCGCGCACACCCCGACGCTAGGCGCGCCGGTCTCGCGGCCCGGGCGCCACCGCGGTGCCGGGTGGACGACCGGTGCCCCGGCGTCGCTGTGGAGGGCTCAGCGCGTGCTGAGGCTGACGACCTTCGGGGCGCGCACGATCGCGCGCACGATCTGCTTGTCGCCGAGGGCGCGCACGACCCGCTCGTCGGCGCGGGCGAGCTTCTCGAGCTCCTCCGCGCCGATGCGCGCCGGCACCTCGAGGGTGGCCCGCACCTTGCCGTCGATCTGCACGACAGCCGTCACGGCGTCCTCGATGAGCAGCGTCGGGTCGGCCTGGCGCCATCCTGCGAGCCCCACGAAGGGCTCGTAGCCGAGCTGCTCCCATATCTCCTCCGCAGTGTGCGGGGCGAACAGGTCGAGCACGAGCGCCACCGCCTCGATCGCCTCGCGCACGGCGGCGTCGCCCGCTCCGGCTCCCCCGTCGATCGTCTTGCGGATGGCGTTGACGAGCTCCATGAGGCGCGCGACCACG
>NZ_LMPK01000033.1:124662-126951 GCF_001423825.1 Microbacterium sp. Leaf351 | reverse complement strand
CCTCGGGGTCGCTCGTGACCTCACCGGCGATGCGCAGCGCCCGCGCGAGGAACTTCGCCGCCCCGACCGTCGAGACGTCCTTCCAGTCCTTGTCGTCCTCCACCGGGCCGGCGAAGGCGAGGGCCACGCGCAGCGCGTCGGCGCCGTGCGCGTCGAGCTCGTCCTGGAAGAGCACGAGGTTGCCCTTGCTCTTGGACATCTTCGACCCGTCGAGGATGACCATGCCCTGGTTGATCAGGCTCGAGAACGGCTCGGTGAAGTCGACGAGACCCATGTCATAGAGCGCCTTCGTGACGAAGCGCGCGTAGAGCAGGTGCAGGATGGCGTGCTCGACTCCGCCGATGTAGAAGTCGACCGGCGCCCAGGCACGCGCCGCGGCCGGGTCGAACGCCTGCGTGGCGTCGCCGGGCGAGAGGAAGCGCAGGAAGTACCACGAGCTGTCGACGAACGTGTCCATCGTGTCGGGGTCGCGCAGCGCCCGCTCCCCCGTCTCGGGGTCGACGCTCTCGACCCACGACGTTGCGGCGCCGAGGGGCGACGAGCCCTTCGGCTTCAGGTCGAGGCCTTCGGAGGCGGGCAGCGTCACCGGCAGCTGGTCGCCGGGCACCGGCACGATGCGACCGTCGTCGGTGTGCAGCATCGGGATGGGCGTGCCCCAGTAGCGCTGACGGGAGATCAGCCAGTCGCGCAGGCGATACGTGCGGGACGCGCGGCCGGTGCCGGCCGCCTCGAGCAGCTCGATCGCGCGCGTGATGGCGTTGCGCTTGCTGAGTCCGTCGAGGGGTCCCGAGTTGACCATGCGGCCCTCGCCCGTGAGCGCGATGCCCGTGGTGGCGGGGTCGAGGTCGGCTAGGGATGCCTCGTCGGCGCCGAGGTCGAGCGGGGTACCCGCGGCATCCGTCTCGATCACCGGGATCGCCCCGGTGACGGGAGCCGTCGTGTCGACCACGATGCGCACGGGGAGGTCGAACGCGCGCGCGAAGTCGAGGTCGCGCTGGTCGTGCGCGGGAACGGCCATGACCGCGCCGTGGCCATAGTCGGCCAGCACGTAGTCGGCCGCCCAGATCGGCAGACGCTCGCCGTTGATCGGGTTGATCGCAAAGCGGTCGAGGAACACGCCGGTCTTCGGCCGATCGGTGTTCTGACGGTCGACCTCGCTCGTCATGCGGACGCTCGCCAGGTAGTCCTGGAAGCGCAGCCGCACCTCGGCGGACGAGCCGGCCGCCAGCTCCGCCGCGAGGTCGGAGTCGGGGGCGATCACCATGAAGGTCGCGCCGTGCAGCGTGTCGGGGCGGGTCGAGAAGACCGTCACCTTCTCGGCGCGGCCCTCGATCTCGAAGTCGATGTCGGCGCCGACCGAGCGTCCGATCCAGTTGCGCTGCATCTGGATGACCTTCTGCGGCCAGAATCCCTCGAGCTGGTTCAGGTCGTCGAGCAGCCGGTCGGCGTAGTCGGTGATGCGGAAGAACCACTGCGTGAGCTTCTTCTTCTCGACCAGCGCGCCGCTGCGCTCGCTCGTGCCGTCCGCCAGCACCTGCTCGTTGGCGAGCACCGTCTGATCGACCGGGTCCCAGTTGACCAGCGCATCCTTGCGGTAGGCGAGGCCCTTCTCGTAGAGGCGCTGGAACAGCCACTGGTTCCACTGGTAGTAGTCGGGGTCGCTCGTGTGCAGCACACGCGACCAGTCGAACGAGACGCCGTAGGCCTTGAGGCTCGTGCGCTGCTGCGCGATGTTGTCGTACGTCCACGTCACGGGGTTCGCGCCGCGCTTGATGGCGGCGTTCTCGGCCGGCAGTCCGAAGGAGTCCCAGCCGATCGGGTGCAGCACGTTGTACCCGCGGTGCCGCCAGTAGCGGGCGACGATGTCGCTGTAGAGGTAGTTTTCGGCGTGACCCATGTGCAGATCGCCCGACGGGTACGGGAACATCGCGAGCACGTACTTGCGGGGGCGGGTATCGGCGGCGTCGCCGGCGCGGAACGGGTCCGCGGTCGCCCACCGTTCCTGCCACTTCGCCTGGATGGCGTGCACGTCGTCCGACGGAGACGGTGCGGCTGAGGTGGTGGGGGCGTTCGTCGACACAGAGATACCTATCCGATGGATGCTGCGGGGCGCGCCGAAGCGCAACCTTCAGGCTACCGGACCGCGCTCGGCCCAGTCCGGTGGCAGCGTCGCGCCGATCGCGGCGAGCGGCGCCCGCGCCTTGAGCGCGACCTCGGCGACCTCGTCCGCGGCGATCGACCCCCAGGTGATGCCCCCGCCGGCGCCGACCGTCACCCGGTCGCGCTCGA
>NZ_LMPK01000033.1:124105-124655 GCF_001423825.1 Microbacterium sp. Leaf351 | reverse complement strand
CCCTGCGCACCCGGCGTAGGCGCCCCGCGGCTCGACCTCCAGCCGCCCGAGGATCTCGATCGCCGCGAGCTTCGGCGCCCCGCTCATCGAGCCTGCCGGCAGCGTGGCCCGCAGCACTTCATCGAGCGTGGTCCCGGGGTGGAGTCGCCCCGCGACGGTCGAGACGAGCTGGTGCACGGTGGGTGTGGACTCGAGGTGCAGCAGGCTCTCGACGGTGACGGTCGCGGGGTCGCAGATGCGGGCGAGGTCGTTGCGCATGAGGTCGACGATCATCACGTTCTCGGCCCGCTCCTTCGGGCTCTCGCGCAGCTCGGCGACGAGAGCGGCATCCTCCACGTCATCGTCGGCGCGGCGGCGCGTGCCCTTGATGGGACTGGTGCGCACGACTCCTCCCCCGATCTCCAGGAACGTCTCGGGGCTGCCGCCGGCGAGGGCCACGCCTCCGACGCGCACGAACAGCCCGCGTCGCGCGCCCGTGAGCCGGCGCAGGCGCAGGTACGCGTCGACCGGGTCGACGGCGGCATCGACGCTCATCGAGGTCGTCAGGCAG
>NZ_LMPK01000033.1:108291-124062 GCF_001423825.1 Microbacterium sp. Leaf351 | reverse complement strand
CGGGGCTGTCGCGCGAGTGTGCCGGCCCGAGCGGCGGGGCGACGGGAGGGTGGGCGTTCGCGAGGGGCACCCGCAGGCGATCGGCGGCCGGTCCCGTGAGCGCTACGGAGCCGGTGCGGCGGTCGATGCGCGCGACCGTCTCGACGCGCAGCCACCCGTCGGGCAGGCCGCCGGCGGGCACGTCGGCCCCCGCTCGCCGTGCGGCGTCGTCGTACCCCCACCAGCCGACCCAGTCGGGGGACGCCTCGCCGGCGGAGCGCCCGCCGACCACGACCTGTCGGGGTTCCTCCGGCGAGACCGGCGAGCCGATCCCGACCCAGTCGACGCCGTCCGGTCCGGTGCCGGCGTCGATCCAGAACAGGTGCGGCTCGTGTCGCAGCGCAGCGAACAGGCGCGCGGCCGTCGGAGCCGCGGCATCCGGTTGCGACACGACGCCCATCCACTCAGGTTAGATGCGGCATCCGCCCCTACGCTCGCATCGTGGATCAGGTTCTGACGTGGCTGCTCGACGCCGTGCAGTCGGTGGATCCGCTCGTGCGCGTGCTCATCGTGGGCTTCGCGATGATGTGCGAGACCAGCATCCTCATCGGCCTCATCGTTCCCGGCGACACCGTCGTGATCGTCGCCGCGACCGCCGTCACCACCCCGCTGCAGGGCGTCGCGATCGCGACCGCCGCCGTCGTGGGGGCGCTCATCGGCGAGTCGATCGGGTATGCGCTCGGCAAGTTCCTGGGGCCGAAGATCCGGATGTCGCGCCTCGGCCGTCGCATCGGCGAGCACAACTGGCTGCGGGCGGAGAACTATCTGCAGCGCCGCGGCGGCATCGCCATCTTCCTGTCGCGGTTCTTGCCGGTGCTGCACTCGCTCGTGCCGCTCACCGTCGGCATGTCGGGGTATTCGTATCGGCGCTTCCTGGCATGGACGACGCCGGCGTGCGTCATCTGGGCGGCGCTCTACGTGACAGTCTCCGCCCTCGCGTCGGGCACGTACCGCGATCTCTCGGGCGAGATCCATTTCGCTGGCTACGTGTTCGTCGGCATCATCGTCGTGTACGTCGTGCTCGTGTATGTCGTCAAGAAGGTCATCGAACGGGCCGAGCGCAAGCACCTCGCGACGGACGGGGAGCCCACGGGCGCGGCATCCGACGTGACAGACTGAACGGGTGCCCTCCCGCTCGACCGATTCCCCCCGGCCCGCGAAGGTGCTCTGGCTCGCCCGACTGGAGCGTCGATTCCACGCCTGGCGTGAGCGCCGCGCCCGCCGCCGCGGCCTGACGCCTGTCGTCGCCGCGTTCCCGGGCTACGGGGGCGCGGACTGGGTACGTGTGCTCGGCCGCGTCATGATCGTGCCGCCGGCATCTCGTGCGTCGCGGGCGTCGTACACCGGCGTGCGCGGGTGGCGCAGCTTCGCTGCGGTGCCCATCGCCCATGCCCGGGTCGAGGTGCTCATCGACGGGGCGGCGCATGAGGTGACCGCCGACGCAGGCGGCGTGGTCGACGTCGTGGTTCCGGCCCGGCTCGAACCCGGGTGGCAGGAGTTCTCCGTCTCGGTCGAAGGCGGCGAGCCGATCACGATGCGCACCTTCATCGTCGGAGCGGAGGTCACCTTCGGCGTGGTCTCGGACGTCGACGACACGGTGATGGTCACCGCGCTCCCCCGCCCGCTGCTCGCCGCATGGAACTCGTTCGTCGTGAACGAGCACGCCCGCCAACCCGTGCCGGGCATGGCGGTGCTGCTCGAACGACTTGCGACCCAGCACCCCGGCGCTCCGGTCATCTACCTCTCGACGGGCGCGTGGAATGTCGCCCCCACTCTTCGCCGGTTCCTGCGGCGTCATCTGTTCCCCGCAGGCGCCATGCTGCTCACCGACTGGGGACCCACCCACGACCGTCTGTTCCGCAGCGGTCGACTCCACAAGCAGGAGAACCTCGAACGGCTCGCCCGCGAGTTCCCACACGTGCGCTGGCTGCTCGTCGGCGACGACGGACAGCACGATGACGCGCTCTACACGGCGTTCACGATCGTACATCCCGACAACGTCGCCGGTGTCGCCATCCGACGCCTCACACCGGCGGAAGCCGTGCTCGCGGGCGGTCGGACGGCGGTTGACGACCACTCCGCGGCATCCGTGCCGTGGGTCACCGGAGACGACGGCGCAGCGCTCATGAAGAAGCTCGCCGGCGTCGGACTCGTGTCGGGACGCTGACGTCGTACCCCGGGCCTAGGCTCAGGGCCATGTGCGGAAGATTCGTGGTCGCGAACGTCGGATCCGAGCTCGTCGGCGTGCTGCGGGCCGACACGATCGCGGACGATCTGCCCCAGCCCTCGTACAACGTCGCACCGACGATGAGGGCGGCGATCGTGCTCGACTCGGCGAAGACCGATCCCCCGACCCGCCGCGTCGAAGCCGCGCGGTGGGGTCTCGTTCCCGCGTGGGCCAAGGACCCGTCCATCGGCACGCGCGCCTTCAACGCTCGCAGCGAAGAGGTCGAGGACAAGCCGATGTTCCGAGCGGCGCTGGTGAAGCGTCGGGCCATCGTGCCGGCGACGGGGTACTTCGAGTGGCAGCAGACGCCCGATGGCAAGGTGCCCCACTACATCCATCCCGCCGATGACGCCCCTCTGTTCTTCGCGGGACTCTACGAGTGGTGGAAGGACCCGTCGAAGGCCGACGACGATCCCGCGCTGTGGCTGCTGAGCTTCACGATCCTCACCCGGTCGGCGGTCGGCCGGCTCGGCTCCATCCACGAGCGGATGCCCCTGTTCGTCGATGCGGACTTCGCCGACGCCTGGCTCGACACCGACCTCGACAACATCGGAGACGTGCTCGACGCCGCCATCGATGCGGCGCCCGACGTGGCCGAGTCGCTTGCCGACTGGCCGGTTGCGTCGCAGGTCGGCAACGTGCGCAACGACTCGCCCGCGAACATCCTGCCGGTCGGTCCCTGACGTATCCTCGTGCGGTGACCCTTCAGACGGATGCCGCACCACTGGCTCCGCCCGTCTGGCATGCGCTCGAGTCGGCTCATGCCGCCCGTGCCGACGCTCTGACGTCCGCGCATCGCGCGCGCAAGGCGCGCGGCGAGAAGCATCCCGTCGAGGACTTCCTCTTCACCTACTACGGCTACAAGCCTGCGGTGCTGCGCCGCTGGCACCCCGGCATCGGCGTCGCACTCGCGGATCCCGACGGCGTTCGCGCGCAGTGGCGTCACTACCGCACGGACGACGGGGTCAGCGCTGTGCACGCCGCTGCTCTCGCCGAGTCCCACGGTGACCTGATCGCACGAGTCGGTGATCTACTCACGGCCGTGCATTCCCGTCGCGGCATGTACGGTTGCTTCGGCCTCCACGAGTGGGCGATGGTCTACCGAGCGCCCGAGACGCGTCATGAGGTACCGCTGCGGCTGGGGTCCGCCGGCACCGACGCCGTGGTGGAGGCCTCCGTTCTGCAGTGCTCGCACGTCGACGCGGTGCGCTTCTTCACACCCGCGGCACTGCCCCGCAACGCTCACCGGCCGACACGGGAGCTGCAGCGCGATTTCGACCAGCCGGGATGCCTGCACGTCAACATGGATCTCTACAAGTGGGCGATCAAGCTCGGTCCGCTCGTGCCCGGTGAGGTGCTGCTCGATGCGTTCGAGCTCGCCCGCGACATCCGCGAACTCGACATGCGCGCCTCGCCGTACGACCTCGGCGACTGGGGGTACGAGCCCGTGCGCATCGAGACTCCCGAGGGCAAGGCGGCGTATGTGAGCGCCCAGCGCGCCTTCACCGCACGGGCGGACGAGATTCGCGGCGCGCTCCTGGCGGCGCACGCGGACTACAGCGCGGCGCTCACCCGCTCGGCGTAGGACTCCAGGCGTGCGAACTCGGGGCGAGCTCCGCGCACGCGCACGGCGTCCGCGCCGACAGCGCACGCGAGCGTCAGCGCCACGTGCGCGTCGAGTCCGCCCGCGAGTGCGATCGTCACCGCGGCGCAGAAGGCGTCTCCCGCGCCGACGGTGTCGACGGGTGTGACGCGCTCGGCGGGCACGCGCGCGATCTCGGTTCCGCGCTCCAGCAATGACGCACCGCCGGCGCCGTGCGTCACGACGACGCGCTGCGCGGTGGCCAGAGCGGGCAGTGCCGCGTACTCGCTGTCGTTGACGATCACCAGGTCCGCACGCGCGATCGCAGCTCCGCTCAGTGCGCGCGCGGGAGCAGCGTTGATCGCGAGGTAGCCGGTTGCCTCGGATGCGAGCCGGTCGATCACGGCGAGAGGGATTTCCAGCTGGGTGAGAATCACGGATGCCGCCACCACCGCCTCGTCCGTCACGGTCAGCGTCTCGTTCGCCCCGGCGCACACGACGATCTGGTTCTCACCCGCAGCGTCGACGGCGATCAGCGCCGTGCCGGTCGGCTCGACACTCGTGCCGACGGCGGACACATCCACCCCGGCCTGTCGCAGCGCCTCGCGCATCTCGCGCCCGTCGGCGTCGTCGCCCACCGCACCGATCATCACGGTGGCGGCTCCGAGGCGCGCGGCCGCCGCGGCCTGATTGGCTCCCTTTCCGCCCGGCGATCGACGCAGGCGTCCGCCTCCGACCGTCTCCCCCGCCGCAGGCAGACGTTCCACATCGGCGACGATGTCGATGTTGATGCTGCCGATCACCAGCAACCGCGTCTGGTGTGTGATCCGGGCGACATCTGCGGCGTCTAGCATCGCTCCAGGCTACGCGTGCGCGTGGTCCGAACGGAGAACCATGTCGTCTGCACGTCCCCGCCCGGTCTACTTCGACTGCGATACGGGCGTCGACGACAGCGTGGCGCTCGCGTTGCTGCTGGCATCGCCGGAGATCGCGCTGGTCGGCATCGGCACGGTCAGCGGCAACGTCGATTCGACGCAGGCGGCCCGCAACACGCTCGACCTGCTCGCTCTGGCGGCGCGCGACGACGTGCCGGTCGCCGTGGGCGCCCACGACCATCTCTCCCACGCGCACGATGGCGGCGTCCCTCACATCCACGGGCACAACGGTGTCGGAGACGTCGTGCTGCCGACGTCCCCGATCGAGCCCGACCCGCGCACGGCCGTGCAGCTCCTCCTCGACCTGTCTCATGCGCACTCCGGTGAGCTCGTCGTCGTCACGGTGGGTCCCCTCACCAATCTCGCGCTGGCGCTGCGTGCGGATCCGACGTTGCCCGAACGCGTCGCCTCCGTCGTCACGATGGGGGGCGCGGCGCTCGTTCCGGGAAACATCACCGCCGTCGCGGAGGCGAACATCTACAACGATGCCGAGGCCGCGGCCGAGGTGGCCGAGGCATCCTGGCCGCTCACCCTGGTTCCGCTCGACGTGACTCTCGAGCACCGCCTCGATGAGGACGATCGGGCGGCGCTGTTGGCCTCGGGGCAGCCTCTCGCGCGGGCGATCGGCGACATCCTCGACCTGTACTTCGACTTCTACGTCGGCCTCTACGGCACGCGCAGCTGCGCGCTGCACGACCCCCTCGCGGCGGCGATCGCCATCGGTCTCGTGACGCCCAGCGTGGCACCCGCCGTTCCTCTGGTGGTCGATGCCGGCGATGGTCCCGGGCGCGGTCAGACGATCGCCGACCTGCGGGCGCCGCGTACGGGCTACATCGACCACCCGGGCGTGACGACGCGCATCGTGCTCGACACCGACCGTGCGCTGGCGCCGGTGCTCATCGAGCGTCTGACGACGCCGCGGGCCTGAACGCCCGAGCGAAGATGGCCCGACCGCGGGTCGCGAGTGCCGCGCGTTCGTCCTCGTCGGAGCGGGCCAGTACCGTCGCGATCATCCCGACGGCCAGCAGCACGTCGTCGACGTCGACATGCGATGCGAGTGCGCCCGTCTCGCGCTCCGTGCGCACCAGGCGTCCGACGATCGCGGCGAACCGCGCGCCGAGGCGCTCGACGTCGGGATCGTGCCGGTCCGCCTCGACGAGGTCGATCATCGCGGTCGAGACGACGGCCTGAGCGCAGACCACGTCGAACAGGGCGGTGAGTCCGGTGCCGGATGCCGCGACGAACTGCTCCACCTCATCGAGGTTCTCGTCGAACACGGCAGCCGCGAGCGCCGTACGGGACGGGAAGTGCCGATAGAGGCTGCCTTGGCCGACCCCTGCCCGGCGGGCCACCGCCGACAACGGCGCGGAGAGTCCCTGCTCCCCGAAGACCTCGCGCGCGGCAGCCAGAAGTGCCGCGCGATTCGCCGGGCCGGCCGCGCGTCCCCGATTGGGACGAGCAGCATCTTTCGCGGAGGACGACATGGGCATAACCTAATACCGGACACAGTTGTCCGGTAGAAAGGGGACCCCATGTCCGGCTCGACGCTCACCGCAAACTCCTCCATCGCCGACTGGCTCGCCGACCCGGCGGGCAACGCGATCCTCACCGAGATGCTCGCTCAGAACGGGCAGACTCCCGACGTGTTCAAGCCCGTCCGTCGGCTCGCCATCAAACGGCTGGTCCCGCTCAGCCGCGGAATGTTCACGCAGGAGATGCTGGATGACCTCGTGCGGCGCGCAGCATCGGGAGAAGTGCCCGCTGGCGCACCCGCATCGATCGACACCGACGCGCCGCCCGCGGCATCCGTCCCCGCCGTCGAACCATGGACCGAACGGATCGACGCGGGCCGCTTCGCCGGCAAGACGGTGATCGTCACCGGTGCAGGCTCGGGCATCGGACGCGCCACCGCCTCGCGCATCGCGCGCGAGGGCGGCCACGTGATCGCCGTCGACGTGAGCGCCCCGCGTCTCGAGGAGTTCGCCGGAGAACATGCGGATGTCGCAGTCACGACCATCGTCGCCGACATCACCGACGATGCGGGCGTCGACGCGATCATGGCCGCCGCGGGCGACACGGTCGATGGCCTCGCCAACATCGCCGGCATCATGGACGACATGACGCCCGTGGGCGAGCTCACCGACGCGGTGTGGAACCGTGTCATGGCGATCAACGTCACGGGCACGATGAAGCTGATGCGTGCCGTGATCCCCGGCATGGTCGCGCGCGGATCCGGAGCGATCGTGAACACCGCCTCCGAGGCCGCGCTCCGCGGCTCGGCCGCAGGCGCCGCCTACACCGCCTCGAAGCATGCAGTGGTGGGGCTCACGAAGTCGAGCGCGTTCATGTACGGGCCGAGCGGCCTGCGTGTCAACGCCGTCGCACCGGGCGCCACGATCACGAACATCGAGGCCTCGTTCGCCTCGCCTCTGGGCGCCGAACGTGTGCAGTCCGCGATGGTGCTCATCCCGGGCGCCGTGGAGGCCGAGGCGCTCGCGGCATCCATCACCTTCCTGCTGAGCGACGACGGTGTGAACGTCAACGGCGTCGTTCTCGCGAGCGACGGCGGCTGGTCGGCCGCCTGATCCACGGAACGACGAAGGGCTCCCGATGGTCGTGAGCCCTTCGCGTGTGGTGGACCTGAGGGGACTCGAACCCCTGACCCCCTGCATGCCATGCAGGTGCGCTACCAGCTGCGCCACAGGCCCGTTTCTGGGTGTCACCCCTCGCGGGGCAACTCGATGAGCTTACTACATCGACGGCAAGGACACCGAATCGAGGCGGCTCATTCGGCGGATGCCGCGGGCACCGCTACCGACAGCACCGGGCAGTCCTTCCACAGACGTTCGAGGCCGTAGAACATGCGCTCCTCCTCGTGGAAGACGTGCACGACGATGTCTCCGAAGTCGAGCAGGATCCACCGGGATTCCTCGCGGCCCTCGCGCCGCAGGCGCTTGATGCCGGCTTCGAGCAGTCGCTCCTCCACCTCGTCGGCGATCGCCGCCACGTTGCGCTCATTGCGTCCCGTGACGAGCAGGAAGGCATCGACAAGCGGCAGCGGCTCCGACACGTCGAGCGCGACCAGATCTTCTCCGCCCTTGGAGTCGGCGGCGGCAGCGGCGACCTGCAGGGCGTCGATCGTCGACGCAGACGCCGTCACGAGAGGGCCCCGGTCGCGAAGGCGGCAACGAGGGCGACGACGAGCGCCAGCGCCAGCGCACCGGCCGTGATCGAGAGCACGAGCAGAAGACGGTTGCCCTTCTCGGGCGCTGGCGGACGGATGATCTCGCCAGAACCGTTCTTCACCGTGCTGATGGCCGCACTCGCGGAGATCGGTGTCGGCGACGACGCGGCCGGCAGCTCGCCGTCGATGAGCACAGCGTCGACCTCGTGGCCATCGGCCGCGCCTTCAACGTGCCCACGTGAGCCGAATCCCTCGGGCAGCTCGAACGTGCCGGTGATCAGCACCTCACCCGTGCCCGTGATGGGCGCGACGAGTGAGCCCGTCAGGAGAGGGTTCTGATTGACGATGAGGGCATTGGATGTCGACGTCGATCCACTCGACTCCCCGCCGGCGATCAGCAGATCATCGAAAGACGCTGACGGCACGGAGGCGGACCGCAGCTTGTCGAAGAGCCCCTCGCCGAGCGACGGATTCACCGTCACCTGTGACTCCTCGCGCGGAGGTGCGATGGGCACCTCCTCGACGAGCACGGCCGAGAGGGACTCTTCAGCGACCTCGACGGGCGTCGCCGACGCATCGGCGGCGAACACCGGAGCGGGGGATGCATCGCTCGCCACGGCGGGCGATGCCGGCTCGGGTGAGACCACCGGAATCGACGCCGTGCGGATCCGCTCCTGCTCGCGGGCCTGCCGGCGGGTGAGCGGGGACACACCGAGGTCGACGGAAGCGGCGGGACCGGGCGCCGGGCGCAGGTCGACGGGCTCCGCCGGCCGGGCGAGAGGAACAGCAGCGACAGGGGCGGCAGCGGGTGTGGCGACATCCGGTGTCTCGACCGCCTCTGCGGTCGCCTCGTCGACCACCGGGGTCGAACCGGTGTTGCGCAGGTCGCGCAGCTGACGACGCGTCAGCGGCGGCGTGCCGGACTGATCAGGGGAACTCATGCCTTGCTCCGATAGAGGTGATGTTTCGCAATGTACTGGACGACCCCGTCGGGAACGAGGTACCACACCGGTTGTCCGCGTTCTACGCGCGCCCGGCAGTCCGTGGAGGAGATCGCGAGGGCGGGAACCTCGAGCAGACTCACGCCACGGGGCGGCAGGCCGTCGGCGCTGAGCACGTGACCGGGGCGCGACACCGCGACGAAGTGGGCGAGATCCCACAGCCCATCATTGTCCTTCCAACTGAGAATCTGCGCTATGGCGTCAGCTCCCGTGATGAAGAAGAGGTCGGCACCCGGGTAGTGCGACTGGATGTCCCGCAGCGTGTCGACCGTGTAGGTGGGACCGTCACGATCGATATCGACGCGGCTCACACGGAACTGCGGGTTCGCGGCCGTCGCGATCACCGTCATCAGATAGCGGTGCTCGCTCTCGGTCACCCGGGACTTCTGCCAGGGCGTGCCGGTGGGAACGAACACGACCTCATCGAGATCGAAGGATGCCGCCACCTCCGACGCGGCGACCAGGTGTCCGTGATGGATCGGGTCGAACGTGCCGCCCATGACGCCGATGCGCGGCGTCCGTGCTGCAGCCGTCATGCAGGGCCTTAGTGGCCGTGACCCGCCTGCTCGAGCTCCTTGGCGTGCGACTTCGCATAGGCCTCCGCCTTGTGCGCGTGACGGTTCGCCGTGTGGCGGTACGAGAGCGTGACGAGCCCGAGGAGAGCGAACACCGAGATGGCGATGATCGGGAACACGATCGTCTCGAGCATCACGTTGCCGTGGCTCTCTTCGGCCGCGGACACGAGGATGGTCGCGAAGGTCATGGGTACTCCGTTCGGATGGGGGCGCGCGCGCCCGCTCAGTCTATGCCGTCAGGCACGCACCTGCCCGGCGCCCCGGGCGAGCCACTTCGTGCTGGTGAGTTCGGGAAGGCCCATCGGTCCGCGGGCGTGCAGCTTCTGTGTGGAGATGCCCACCTCGGCGCCGAAGCCGAACTCGCCACCGTCGGTGAACCGGGTCGAGGCATTCACCATCACGACGGCCGAGTCGACCTCCGCGAGGAACCGTTCGGCATTGGCCTCGTCGGCCGTGAGGATCGACTCCGTGTGGTGGGTCGAATAGGTGCGGATGTGCGCGAGCGCGTCGTCGAGGTCGTCGACGACCTTCATGGCCACATCCAGGGTCAGGTATTCCGTCGCCCAGTCCGCCTCGGTCGCGGGCACGACGCCGGGTGCCAGGGCGCCGACGGTCGAGTCGCCGTGGATCGTGACACCCGCCGCAGCGAGGGCGGCCGCCACATCCGGGATCAGACGCTCCGCCGCATCGCGGTGCACGAGGATCGTCTCGACCGAGTTGCAGACGCTCGGGCGCTGCGCCTTCGCGTTGACCGCGATATCCGCCGCCCAATCCGCGCGCGCCGTCTCGTCGAGGAAGATGTGCACGACACCTGCCCCCGTCTCGATGACCGGCACCGTGGACTCTGTCACGACGGTCTCGATGAGCTGCGCACTCCCCCGCGGGACCAGCACGTCGATCAGACCACGAGCGTGCATGAGCTCGCGGGCACCGTCGCGGCCTTCGTCGTCGAGAGTCTGGATCGCCTCGGGGTCGACACCCTCTGCGGCGAGAGCCTCCCGCATGACGCGCACCAGCTCTGCGTTGCTCGCCGCGGCCGCCGTGCCCCCTCGGAGCACCACGGCGTTGCCCGACCGCAGCGCGAGCGCCGCGATGTCGACGGTCACATTGGGACGAGCCTCATAGATCGAGCCGACCACGCCCAGCGGGACGGACACCTTGGTGAGCGTCACCCCACCCGCGATCACGCGCTCATCGAGCACGCGTCCCACCGGATCGGGGAGAGCCGCGGCATCGCGCACGGCACCGGCGAGGGCGCCCACGCGGGCCTCATCGAGGCGCAGACGGTCGAGCAGACCGGGCGCGAGCCCGTCCCGCTCGCCCCGCGCGAGATCGTCGGCGTTGGCCGCGACGATCGCCGCGGCATCCGCCTCGATCGCGTCGGCGATCGCACGCAGTAAGGATGCCTTCTTGTCGTCACCGAGCAGGCCGATCTGACGCGATGCGTCGCGAGCCAGAACCATCCGCTCGCGAGCGGTGGTGCGCACCAGGGTCATCCCGCCAGTGTATCCGCGCCGGTGCTCACCGGTCCCGTGAGCGGATGCCGCGGCGCCTGGTCATCCGGCACGAACCATGTGCCGACGTGCTCACCCCCGAGCGCCTCGCCGATGAGATCTGCGCTGGTCACGAGTACGCCCACTCCCGCGGCCGCGGCGAGCGTGGCGGCCGAGACCTTGGTCGCCGCTCCCCCGGTGCCGACGCTGTTGACGACGACCGAGCCGAACTCGTAGCCGGCGAGATCGTCTCCGAACGCGACGGTGTCGATCGGCGTCGCCCCGGGCTCACCGGGCGGGCGGGTGTACAGGCACTCGATGTCGCTCAACAGCACGAGCGCGTCCGCGCCGACGAGCCGCGCGACGAGCGCTGCGAGCCGGTCGTTGTCGCCGAAGCGGATCTCGTGGGTCGCGACCGTGTCGTTCTCGTTCACGATCGGAAGGATGCGCAGGCGCAGCAGGCGCTCCATCGCACGCCGCGCGTTCGACCGATGGGTCGCGTTCTCCAAGTCGCCGGCAGTGAGCAGCACCTGCCCTGCGACGATGGCGAACGGGCGAAGGGCCGCCTGGTAGCGATAGATCAGCACGTTCTGTCCGACGGCCGCCGCCGCCTGCTGGGTGGCAAGGTCTGTCGGTCGCTCGTCGAGACGCAGATACGGCATGCCGGTGGCGATGGCCCCCGAGGAGACCAGGACCACCTCGGTGCCCCGCCCGTACGCTTCCGCCAGGGCGGCGACGATCGGCTCGATCTTGTGGACGTTCTCGCCGCTGATCGAGGAGGATCCGACCTTCACGACCACGCGAGTCGCGCCGCGAAGCTCGGCGCGTGAGGTGACGGTCACTCGTCGTCCTCGTCGAACTCGTACGCGGACTCCGCGCGCGCGGCCGCCTTTGCATCCATCAGCTCGTGATACTGCTCACGGCGCTCGCGCGTCGTGCGACGCGTGCGATCATCCAGGCGCGGGTCTGTGCCTCGCGGCGCGGTCATGAGCTCGGCCGCCGAGGTGAGGGCGGGCTGCCAGTCGAAGACGATGCCGTCCCCCGGACCGATGACGACGGTGGCTCCGGGCGTCGCACCGACGCGGAACAGCTCGTCCTCGACGCCGAGCTTGGCCAGCCGGTCGGCGAGGAAGCCGACGGCCTCGTCATTCTGGAAGTCGGTCTGCTGCACCCACCGCACCGGCTTCTCGCCGAGGATGCGATAGATGTCGCCGTAGGTGCCGCCCTCGACGCGCACGGTGAAATCGGCCACCGCACCCTGCGGGCGGATGATCACGCGGGCCGGCGTGGGCGCGGATGACGCGACCTTCCGCTGCTCGGCGACGATCTCCGCCATCGCGAACGTGAGCTCGCGCAGCCCCTCGCGGCTGACCGTGGAGATCTCGAACACCCGATAGCCGCGCTGCTCGAGGTCACCGCGGACGAACTCGGCGAGTTCCTCCGCCTCGGGCACGTCCACCTTGTTGAGCGCGATGAGCTGAGGTCGCTCCAGGAGCGGCACCTGCCCTTCGGGCACCGGATAGGCACCCAGCTCGGCGAGGATGACATCGAGATCGCTCAGCGGGTCACGCCCCGGCTCGAGCGTGGCGCAGTCGAGCACGTGCACGAGCGCCGCGCAGCGCTCCACGTGGCGAAGGAACTCGAGGCCGAGTCCACGGCCGTCGCTGGCGCCCTCGATGAGCCCCGGGACATCCGCGATCGTGTAGCGGATGTCTCCCGCCTGCACGACGCCCAGATTGGGGTGCAGAGTCGTGAACGGATAGTCGGCGATCTTCGGGCGAGCCGCCGACACCGCCGCGATCAGGCTCGACTTCCCTGCCGAGGGGAAGCCCACGAGCGCCACGTCGGCGACGGTCTTCAGCTCGAGCCGGACATCGCCCTCCCAGCCGGGCGTGCCGAGAAGCGCGAAGCCCGGGGCCTTGCGCTTCGGGTTCGCGAGCGCCGCATTGCCGAGACCGCCGCGGCCACCGGGAGCGACCACCAGCCGCATGCCGGGCTCGATCAGATCGGCGATGAGCTCGCCGTCCTCCGTGGTGACGACGGTGCCCACCGGAACCGGCAGCTCGACGTCGTCGCCCTCGGCGCCCGAACGGTTGTCACCCATCCCGAACCCGCCGTTGCCGGCGGACCGGTGCGGTGAGTGGTGGTAGGACAGCAGGGTCGTGGTCTGCGGGTCGGCGACGAGCACGATGTCACCGCCGTCGCCGCCGTTGCCTCCGTCGGGACCGGCGAGCGGCTTGAACTTCTCACGACGTACCGACACACAGCCGTTGCCGCCCTTGCCGGCGCGCAGATGGAGCGTCACGGTGTCCACGAACGTGACCATGGCGGCATCCTCTCGATATGGGCCGGAAATGAGGCGAGGGGCGAGCCGAAGCCCGCCCCTCGCCGAGTCTTATGCGTCGACCCGGATCACTCCGCGGAAGCGACGATGTTGACGACCTTGCGGCCGCCCTTGGTGCCGAACTCGACGGCACCGGCCGACAGCGCGAACAGCGTGTCGTCGCCGCCACGGCCGACGTTCACGCCGGGGTGGAAGTGCGTACCGCGCTGGCGGACGATGATCTCGCCGGCGTTGACGACCTGGCCGCCGAAGCGCTTCACGCCGAGGCGCTGCGCGTTCGAGTCACGACCGTTGCGGGTGGAGCTTGCGCCCTTTTTGTGTGCCATCTGAACGTCTCCCCTGGCTGCTTACTTGATGCCGGTGACCTTGACGCGCGTGAGGTCCTGACGGTGGCCCTGGCGCTTCTTGTAGCCGGTCTTGTTCTTGAACTTCTGGATCACGATCTTCGGGCCGCGCTCGTTGCCGAGCACCTCGGCCGTGACCGACACCTTCGCGAGCTTGTCGGCGTCAGTGGTCACGGCGTCGCCGTCGACCAGGAGCACCGCGGCGAGCTCGACCTTCTCGCCGACCTGCGCCTGAAGGCGGTCGAGAACGACGATCGAGCCGACCTGGACCTTCTCCTGGCGGCCGCCGGCGCGCACAACTGCGTAAACCACTTCACACCTGTTTCTTCAGGGAGCTGACTGCTCCGTGTTGTCCATCCGTATCGCCCGTGAAGGGCGGGAAAGTCACGGTGCCACCGGACATCGAGTCCTCGCGCCGCTCCCGGGGTGCAGCGCATGACGCACCAAAGGGATACTTTACCGGATGCCGCGCCCTCCGGCAAAGCGAGACGGGGCCGTGTCGCGGCATCCGCTCGTAGACTTCCGGAGTGATCCTGATCGACGACCCCCGCTGGCCCGCACACGGACGCCTCTGGTCGCATCTCGTCAGCGACCACAGCCTCGAGGAGTTGCACACGTTCGCCCGCGCGAACGAGCTTCCGGCCCGCGCCTTCGATCTCGACCACTACGACGTTCCGGCCGAGGCCCACGAGCGTCTCGTCGCCGCCGGCGCGACCGCCGTCGACGGGCACACGCTCGTGCGCCGGCTCATCGCGTCCGGTCTGCGCGTACGCGCGCGCGACCGCGCTTAGCCCTGCGGCTGCTCGCCGACGACCGGCGTCGTCGTGAGCGTCGCCGTCGTCACACGGCGGCGCGCGCGACCCTGACCGGGGGCCTTCGGCTCAGGCAGCGCGTTGAGCACCGAGTCGAGGAGGATGTCCGCTTCGCTCTTCGAGGATCCCCCGTCGGAGCGCTTGCGACGACGCTTGGGACGCTCGGGCTGCTCAGCGCTATCCGCCGACGGCAGCTCGATCTCCAGCGGTACACCCGAATCGGTCAGCACGGGCGCGATGGTTGAGGCCGCGATCTTCGCGAGTGCCGACTTCGCACCCTCGGTGATCACGTGGGTGCCCCCACCCGCCGGAGCCGGCTGCTGCGGAGCAGCCGCGGCGTTCACGCCGTTCTGCCCCTGGCCGCCGCGATTGCGCCGCGTGCCGCCGTTCGTGGCGGGCGCCGCCGTGCGGTGCTTCACAACCGGGTCGTGGTGCACGATGACGCCGCGCCCGGCGCAGATCTCGCACGCCTCGCTGAAGGTCTCGAGCAGGCCGAGCCCCAGCTTCTTGCGGGTCATCTGCACGAGCCCGAGGGACGTGACCTCGGCGACCTGGTGCTTCGTCCGGTCGCGCGAGAGGCACTCGATGAGGCGCCGCAGCACGAGATCGCGGTTCGACTCGAGCACCATGTCGATGAAGTCGACGACGATGATGCCGCCGATGTCGCGCAGTCGCAGCTGACGCACGATCTCCTCGGCCGCCTCGAGATTGTTCTTCGTGACGGTCTCCTCGAGGTTCCCGCCCGAGCCGACGAACTTGCCCGTGTTGACGTCGACGACCGTCATGGCCTCGGTGCGGTCGATGACGAGCGAACCGCCCGAGGGAAGCCACACCTTTCGCTCGAGCGCCTTCTCGATCTGCTCGGTCACGCGGAACGTGTCGAACGGGTCGCGCTCGCCCTCGTAGCGCTCGACGCGCTCGAGAAGGTCGGGCGCCACCGCACGCAGGTAGCTCTCGATGGTCTGCTGGCCCTCGTCACCCTGGATGAGCATCTTCGTGAAGTCCTCATTGAAGACGTCACGCACGATCTTGACGAGGAGGTCAGGCTCGGAGTGCAGCAGCGCCGGCGCCTGACCCGCCTGCGTCTGGGCGCTGATGTGCTCCCACTGCGAAGTCAGACGCTGCACATCGCGGGTGAGCTGCTCCTCGGTGGCGCCCTCGGCCGCGGTGCGCACGATCACACCCGACGACTCCGGCAGCACCTCCTTGAGGATCTTCTTCAGGCGGGCGCGCTC
>NZ_LMPK01000033.1:104551-108277 GCF_001423825.1 Microbacterium sp. Leaf351 | reverse complement strand
CCCGGGAGCGAGATCTGGCTCGTGAGCCGGGCGCCCTTGTGGCCGACCGGGTCCTTCGTGACCTGCACGAGCACACGGTCGCCGCTCTTGAGGGCGAGCTCGATGCGACGCGGCTGGTTGCCGGTCTCGACGCCATCCCAGTCGACCTCACCGGAATAGAGCACAGCATTGCGGCCCCGGCCGATGTCGACGAACGCGGCCTCCATGCTCGGAAGCACGTTCTGCACGCGACCGAGGTAGACGTTGCCGATGAGCGAGGCGTCCTGGTTGCGGGCGACATAGTGCTCGACGAGCACGTCGTCCTCAAGGACGGCGATCTGGATGCGACCGTTCTTCGACCGCACCACCATCACGCGGTCGACGGCCTCACGGCGCGCGAGGAACTCGGCCTCGGTGACGACCGGACGGCGACGGCCGGCCTCACGACCGTCGCGCCGACGCTGCTTCTTCGCCTCGAGACGCGTGGAGCCCTTGATGCGCTGCGGCTCGGTGATCAGCTCGACGGCGCGAGCCGGGCGGGTGTACTCACGCTCCTCGGTGGCCTCGCCACCCGTGCCGCGGCGACGATTGCGGCGACGGCTGGTGCTGGTGCCCGGCTGGACGGCGTCCGCCGGGGCGGGCGACTCGTCGATGTCGTCGAGCAGCGGCAGCAGTGCGACGGGCGGCGCGTAGAAGTGGAGAGCTGCCGAGACGGTGGACACGAAGGTCTCGGGCAGCAAGCCGAGCCCGACCGCGGTGAGCGGACCCTCCGGCTCCGCGACAGACTCCGGCTCGGCCTCCGCCTCAGGCTCGGCGACCGGCTCAGGCTCGGCGTCCGGCTCAGCTGCCTCGGTCTCCGTGGTCGCGACATCGGCGGTGGCATCGGCAGAGCCCGGCTCCGGGACGCCGTCATCGCTCACAGCCCCGGTCACCGCCGAGTCCACGACCTGATCGGAAGCAAGAACGTCAGCCGCAGGCTGCACGGTGAAAGGGTCGGCGATCGCGGGGGTCGTGGCATCCGTCACGGCGTCAGCAACGTCAGCGGGGTTCGAGGGGATGTCGGCATCATCGGCCATCACAGGCTTGTCTCCCAGCCCGGCGACACCGCGCGTCGCCCGGCGATCTCATCTCTGGCGGCGGCGCACCCGGCGCTGCCGCAAACTCACTCGGTGTGCAGGAGGCTCGAGGCTCGTCCTGCGAGGGCGGTCATCGCCCGAAGTCTGCATCGATGTCGCGAGCGGCGCGGCCGCCGCGGCATCCGGTTCATTATCTCATCTTCCGTGTCGTCCGCGCGACGGGTGGATGCCGCGGCGCGTCGAGCCTCTCATTCTCACGGTCGCTGCGCCGGCGCGGGCCTGCTGCGCACCGCGAGAATGCGGGCATGCCCGACCATGCATCCGCACCGCGCACACCCGCTTTCGGAATCTGGCTGATCGTCGCCGGCGTGGTCGGCTGGACGGCCGCCTTCGAACTCACGCTCGAGCGGCTGCACCTGCTCGCGAACCCGGCAGCCGCGGCATCCTGCGACTTCAGCGTGCTCGTCCAGTGCAAGGCGAACCTCGAATCGTGGCAGGGCAGTGCATTCGGCTTCCCCAACCCGATCCTCGGCCTCGCAGGCTGGGTGGCTCCGGTGATCATGGGCGTGGCAGTGCTCGCCCGGGTGCGCTTCCCCGGCTGGTTCTGGGGGCTGTTCTGGTTCGGCACCGCGAGCGCGTTCGGGCTCGTCACCTGGTTCATCAGCCAGAGCATCTTCCAGCTGCACACCCTGTGCCCGTGGTGCATGCTGACCTGGTCGATGACGATCCCGACGTTCTACGCCGTGACCGTCCACGTGCTGCGCATCGGCGCAGTTCCCGTCACGGCGCGCACCCGGTCGCGCGCGGGACGCCTGATGGCGTGGGTGCCGCTCGCCACGATCCTCAGCTACGCGGTCGTGATCCTCCTCGCCCAGCTGCGATTGGACGCGATTCCCAACGTGCTCAGCACCTTCTTCGGCTGAGCTATCCACAGGCACCCCCGCGCCGCCGTCTCCGCTCGCTAGCGTGAGGGCGACGCGAGGAGGCAGCGATGTCGTACGAGACGGACGGCATGACCGCGCTGGATGCGGCTCGAGCCCGCATCGATGCCCAGATCGCGGCGGCCCGCCAGGCAGCGGATGCCGCGGCTCGCATCGAAGCCGACCTTCGCGCGCTGCGCGTCACTGCGACCTCACCCGGACGCGAGGTGTCCGTGACCGCCGGCGCGACGGGGGCGATCGATCGCATCGAGGTGCAGGACACCGCGCTCGACGTCGACGCCCGCTCGCTCTCCCGCCTCCTCACCGAGACCGCCGCGCAGGCACAGGGTCTCGCGGCCGCGCGGGCCGTCGAACGGCTCGCCGCTGTGGCGGACGTCGACTCCCTCACCGTGACGCGCACCGGTCCGGTACACGATGACGGACCCGGTTCGGGCGCCTGATGATCATGCTCGACCGCCTCGTCGTCACCCCAGCCCGGCTCGCCGCCGCGGCGGCCCGCATCACGAGCGCGGGTCGCGCAATCGACGACGCCCTCACCCAACTCGAGAGCGACGCGACGGCGTTGCGAGGATCCTGGTCGGGCGAAGCCCAGCAGGCGTTCGATGCGGCCCAACGACAATTGCGCGCCGGGCTGGCAGACCGCACCGACGCACTCGCTCGCATCGACACCGCCCTCACCGCCCTCGCCGAGTCGTACACCGCCACGGACCTGCAGGGCGCACGCTCTCTCGGAGCGACCTCGTGACCGCGGCGAATCAGCGCATCGTCCTCGACGGCGACGTGCTGCAGGCTCAGGAGACACTGCTGCGCGAGGCGTCCGCCGAGCTGGACCGGGCGGCGGCGCGCACCGCGACGCCGCTCGGGCCGATCGCGTTCGGTGCGCTCGCACAGGGACTCCTCGTGCCCGCGACCACTGCTCTCGCGTCCCATACGCGTGACCTCCTGGGCATGGCGCACACCCTCAGCGACCGCATGGCCGACGGGGCGTCGCACGCGGGCACAGCCTTCGCCCGCGTCGAGGACGACGCGACGACGACCTTCACCGGGACGGAACCATGAGCGCGTCGTCGCTCGCTGCAGAGATACGCGGCGGCGCCTGGGCCGGCGGCCTCCCGCGCAGCGCTCTGGGCGCACCGGCGTGCGCGGAGATCCCCGGCATCGCGGGCGTCGTGATCACCTACGTGCAACCGCTTCGGGACTGGGTCGACCAGCTGCTCGGTGACAGCGCCCAGGTCGGGGGTGTCGCCGCGCAGTGGGAGGACGCAGCGGCGTCGCTGACCGAACTCGCGCCGCGACTGCGCGTCGGCCGCACCGCCCTCACTGATCTCGACGGCCGCACCGTGCGCGCGTTGCGAGAACGACACGACGACCTCCTGGCGGTGACGAGGGATGCCGCGGAGTGGGCCGCGGCGACAGCGGCATCCCTCCGTCTCGCCTCCCGAATCGTGGATGCGACCCGAACCTACGTCTGCGAGGTGCTGGCCCGCCTCGCGCGCTTCGCCGAGCAGCTGTTCTCGTTCTCCCTCAACCCGCTCGAGATCGCCCACCGCGTGACGGATTTCGCGCGCGCCGCCGCAGATCTCGTCGCCGCGACCGGACGGCTCGTGACCGAGCTCCTCGAGGCTCTCCACGCGCTCTCCGCGCTCATCCAGCGCCTCATTCCGATCATCGCCGAGGCTGCGGCGACACTGAAAGACGTCGTCGCCCGCATGCTGCCCGCCGTCGGACTC
>NZ_LMPK01000033.1:98173-104518 GCF_001423825.1 Microbacterium sp. Leaf351 | reverse complement strand
CCCCGACACGCTCGACCCGACGCGCCGACAAGCATGGGAGGACGCGCAGCGCGTCACCCGGCTCGACACCTTCGCCGACCTCGTCGCGGTGAATGGCACGACGGATCTGATGGGCGGCGCCGATGCGACGGTGATCGACGTGAAGCGGGTCGTCCGGGCCGACGGTTCGGAGCACTGGGTGGTCTCGGTTCCCTCCACGCAGGACTGGCAGTTCAGCGGCGACAAGGGGGCTATGAACGATCGCGACTCGAATATCGCACTCATGCTCGACAACCCCCTGCTGAGATCCGCGTATGAGCGAGCCGCGCTCGAGGCGATGAGAGACGCCGGCATCCGGCCCGGCGATCGGGTGGTGCTGACAGGCTTCAGCCAGGGAGGCATCCTGGCGGCGAACCTCGCGGCCGATCCGACGTTCCCGTACCGCACGATCGGGGTCGTCACCAACGGATCGCCTGTTGACGGGTTCGCGGTTCCCGCCGATGTCCCGGTCTACTCGTTCCAGCACGAGAGCGACCTGGTGCCGCGCCTCGACGGCAACGGCACCGGGCCCGTGCCTCCGAACGTGCACCGCATCACGCTGCCCGACACCGGGAACCCCCTGGCCGCGCACGACAACCAGTACTACCGGGACTCGATCGCCGCGTGGGAGCAGCTGTACGCCGCCCAACACGGCGCTCCCCCGCCCGGACTCGACGCGCTCACCGGCGCGGTCGTCGACCACTCGATGTTCACGGCAGCAGAATGAGGATCATGTCCCCCCGACACGCGCTCCCCCGCACGATCGCGCTCGTCGCCACCGCCGTCGCACTGGTGACCGGCCTCGCCGGGTGCGTCGGCGCCCCGACGGCGGACGTGTCGTTCGAGCAGAAGATCCCCGCCGCGCTCGAAGGTGCCGGCCTCGGTCTCTCGGATGCGTGGGCGAGCCGCAGCACCGACGGGTTCACGGTGGTGCTCAACGTCGGCGCCGTGTCGACGGCCGCCGATGTCTCTGATGCGGAGCTGCGCCGCATCCTGCAGCTCATCGAGGCGAACAACACGCTGGGTGGTGACCGCCTCGATCTCACCGTGCGCAGCTCGAGCGGCGACCGCATCGACCTCGAGCCGGCCGCTGTCACGCTCGGAGCGGACCCCAGCGCCTACCGCGGATCCGTGCCCACAGCGCTATCGCTGTCGTGGGACGAGGTCACGCGGATTCTGCATTGACACCCGCTCCGCAACGTCGATGCCCGCCTCTTGGCGGAGGCGGGCATCAACACATCTCGCGCCGGACGACTCAGCCGAACCAGATCTCCAACTCGCGGGCCGCCGACTCCGGGCTGTCGCTGCCGTGCACCAGGTTCTGCTGCACCTTCACCCCCCAGTCGCGACCGAAGTCGCCGCGGATCGTCCCCGGAGCGGCCGTCGTGGGGTCGGTGGTTCCCGCGAGGGACCGGAACCCCTCGATCACACGGTTGCCGGCGAGGCGGATCGCGACCGACGGACCGGACATCATGAACTCGACAAGAGGCTCGTAGAACGGCTTGCCTTCGTGCTCGGCGTAATGCTGCTCGAGCCGGCCCCGTTCGGGCTCCACGAGTCGCAGATCGACGAGCGAGTACCCCTTCGCCTCGATCCGGGCGAGGATGGCTCCGGTCAGGCCGCGGGCGACGCCGTCGGGCTTGACGAGGACGAGGGTTTCTTCGGTGGCCATGGTTCTCAGTCTCCGTTCTCGGCGCCCTCGACGAGCCGCGCGTTACGGCGATCGAGCTGGGCCCCCTTGATCGTCGCATATCCCCACATGGCGCCGAAAATGACCCCGACGATGAACAGGCCGAACGCGAGGAAGCCGCTCAGGAACACGAGCACCTGCAGTGCCCATCCGAGCCAGATTCCCCATCGGAAGCGCAACACGAGGGTCGTGAGCACCATGACGACGGCCACGACGATGCCCCCGACGATGCCCCACCAGGGGTCGACGCCGTCGGGGAGACCCTTGAGTCCGTAGACGGCGAGACCGCCGAGGAAGACGACGATCGACTCGAATCCGAGGATGACGGCGCCCAGCGACTCCTCGGCACCGCGCCGACGGCGCTCGCGCGGGCTCACTGCTCCCACCCGGCCATCCAGTCCTCATCGCGCGCGAGCGCGATCGCCTCCCCCGCGAGCACGACGGAGCCCGCGATGACGACCGCGCGCCGCTCTCCCGTCGCCGCCCACGACCGGGCGGCCTCCGCCGCGTCGGCGAGGTCCGGATGCACCGACACCGGCAGGCCCGCAGCTTCGACCACATCGGCGACGGCGTCCGCGTCACGGGCACGGTCGGAATCGGGCGCGGTCGCGAAGACGTGGGTCGCGACATCGACGAGCTCTCCGACGATGCCGGATGCGTCCTTGTCGCCGAGCACGCCGAGCACGAGTCCCCATTCGTCGAAGTCGAAGGATGCCGCCAGCCCCGCCGCGAGCGCGTGCGCACCGTGCGGGTTGTGGGCGGCGTCGACGACGACGGTCGGGTGGGTGCCGATCAGCTGCAGGCGGCCCGGCGAGGTCGCCTGCGCGAGCCCCTCGGCGACCACGTCGCCGGTCAACGGCTGCGTGCCGCCTCCGATGAGCGACTCGACCGCCGCGATCGCGAGTGCGGCGTTCGCGGCCTGATGGGCGCCGTAGAGCGGCAGGTACTCGTCGGCGTAGGTGCCGGCGAGTCCGCGCACCGTGACGACCTGGCCCCCGACCGCCAGGTTAGCCGCCGTGACGGCGAACTCCTCGTCGGCGAACGAGATCGTCGCACCCTGACGCTCGGCGGCGGCGCGGAGCACGGCGGCGACGCCCGGCGTCTGCGCCGCGGACACGACGGCCGCACCGGGCTTGATGATGCCGGCCTTGACCTCCGCGATCGCCTCGACGGAGCTGCCGAGCCGATCGGCGTGGTCGAGACCGACCGGCGCGATCACCGCCACGTCGCCGTCGGCGGTGTTTGTCGAGTCCCACGACCCGCCCATCCCGACCTCGATCACCGCGACGTCAACGGGCGCATCCGCGAAAGCCACGAACGCGAGCACGGTGAGCAGCTCGAAGAACGTCAGCCGTGCATCGCCCGCGGCCTGCAGCTCCGCGTCGACGAGGTCGACGAACGGGGCGATCTCCTCCCACGCGTCGGCCACCTGCGCGTCGGCGATCGGCTCACCGTCGATCATGATGCGCTCGGTGAACCGCTCGAGATGGGGGCTGGTGAACAGGCCGGTGCGCAGACCGAGCGAACGCAGCAGGCTCTCTGCGATACGGCTTGTCGACGTCTTCCCGTTCGTGCCGGTCACATGCACCACGCGGTACGTACGCTGCGGGTCATCGAGGTACTCGAGCACGCGGCGTGTGCGCTCGATGCGCGGCTGTACCCACTGCTCCCCCTGCCGCTGCAGCAGTGCTGTGTAGACCGCATCGGCGCGAGCGGTCTCGCGGGCGGTCACTCGGTCACCCCCGCGCGTGCGACCTCGACGCGGAAGGCGCCCGCGTTCGCGAAGGCGCCCGCCTCGAACGAGCCGGTGTGCTCGCCGTGGCCGGCGGCGTCGAACGTCGAACCGACGAGCACGTGTCCGTTCACGGTCGCGCTGACAGCGAGCGTCTCGTCGGCCACGCCCGCGAGAGCGAAGGCGGCCGCGACGGCGGCGGCGTCCGTGTCGTCGTCGAAGCGCAGCGAGAGCGAGATGCGGTCGCTGACGTCGAAGCCGGCGGCCTTGCGCGTGTCCTGCACGGCACGGATCACGTCGCGCGCGAGACCTTCGGCCTCGAGCGCGGGTGTCGTGGCGGTGTCGAGCAACACGAATCCGCCGCTCGCGAGCACCGCGAGCGCCTCACCCTCCGGACGACCCGACGTCTCGACGGCAAGCTCGTACTCCCCGTCGACGAGCGCGAGTCCGCCCGCCGTGACGACGCCGTCGACCACCGACCAGTCGCCCGCCTTGGCGGCCTGGATCACCTGCTGCACCTGCTTGCCGAGTCGAGGCCCCGCCGCGCGGGCGTTCACCGTCAGGCGGTGAGAGATGCCGAAGGCGGCGGGGGTGTCGGCGGCGAGCTCGACGAGCTCGATCGCCTTCACGTTGAGCTCGTCCTGCAGGATCGTCTCGAACTGGGCGAGGGCCGCGGCATCCGTCACCACCACGGTCAGGCGCGGAAGCGGCAGGCGCACCCGCTTGCCTTCGCGCTTGCGCAGGGCGTTGGCGACGCTCGAGACCTCGCGCACGGTGTCCATCGCGGTGCGGATGTCGGCCGCCGCGGGGAACGCGGACGCGTCGGGCCAGTCGGTCAGGTGCACGCTGCGTCCGCCGGTGAGGCCCTGCCACACCCGCTCGGCGACGAGCGGCAGCAGGGGCGCCGCCACGCGCGTGAGCGTCTCAAGCACGGTGTAGAGCGTGTCGAACGCCTCCGTGCTGGTCGGATCGGAGACGTCGCCCCCGGTCCAGAACCGGTCGCGCGAGCGTCGGATGTACCAGTTCGTCAGCGCCTCGGCGAACTCGCGCAGGCGAGAGGCCGCGGTGGTCGAGTCCAGACCCTCGAGATCGGATGCCACGTCCCGCACCAGGTCGCCGGTCAAGGCGAGGATGTACCGGTCGAGCACGTTCGTCGAGTCGGTGCGCCATGTCGCCGTGTAGGCCTGGCCCCCGGGCCCGCCGGCGGCGTTCGCGTAGGTCGCGAAGAAGTACCACGCGTTCCACAGCGGCAGCAGGAACTCGCGCACACCCGCGCGAATGCCCTCCTCCGTCACGACGAGGTTGCCGCCGCGCAGCACCGAGCTCGACATGAGGAACCAGCGCATCGCGTCGGAGCCGTCCCGGTCGAACACCTCGGAGACGTCCGGATAGTTGCGCAGCGACTTCGACATCTTCAGGCCGTCGTTGCCGAGCACGATGCCGTGGCACGACACGCCCGTGAACGCGGGGCGTCCGAACAGCGCGGTGGAGAGCACGTGCATGACGTAGAACCAGCCGCGCGTCTGCCCGATGTACTCGACGATGAAGTCGGCGGGAGCGTGCGCATCGAACCACTCGCGGTTCTCGAACGGGTAGTGCACCTGCGCGTAGGGCATCGAGCCGGAGTCGAACCAGACGTCGAACACGTCCTCGATGCGGCGCATCGTGCTGCGGCCGGTCGGGTCGTCGGGGTTCGGGCGGGTGAGCTCGTCGATGTACGGGCGGTGCAGGTCGACCTGGCCCTCCGCGTCACGAGGGAGCGTGCCGAAGTCACGCTCCAGGTCCGCGAGCGACCCGTAGACGTCGACGCGCGGATAGGCGGGGTCGTCGCTCTTCCACACCGGGATCGGCGAACCCCAGTACCGGTTGCGGCTGACGGACCAGTCGCGCGCGCCCTCGAGCCACTTGCCGAACTGGCCGTGCTTCACGTTGCCCGGCACCCACGTGATCTGCGCGTTGCCGGCGATCAGGTCGTCCTTGATGTCGGTGACGCGGATGAACCAGCTCGACACGGCCTTGTAGATGAGAGGGTTGCGGCACCGCCAGCAGTGCGGGTAAGAGTGCTCGTAGCTCGCCTCGCGCAGCAGCCGACCCTCCTGCTTCAGCAGGCGGATGAGCGGACGGTTCGCGTCCATCCAGAGTTCGCCCGCGACATCCGTCACCTGCGGCAGGAAGCGGCCACCGTCGTCGAGGCTCACGATCGTCGGGATGCCGGCTGCATCCCCGATGCGCTTGTCGTCCTCGCCGTACGCGGGAGCCTGGTGCACCACGCCCGTGCCGTCGCTCGTCGACACGTAGTCGTCCGCGAGGATGCGCCACGCGTTCTCGGTGCCGAACGCCTCGTCGGCGTAGTAGTCGAACAGGCGGTCGTAGTGCACGTCGGCGAGCTCGTGGCCGAGCACGGTGCGCTCGACGGCCTCGCGCGCGGCATCCGCGTTCTCGTAACCCAGGTCCTTCGCATAGCCGCCCAGAAGGTCGGCGGCGAGCAGGTAACGGTGCGCCGCCGCGGAGGACGCGTCGTCGGCGGTCGGGATGTCGGCGGCGCCCGCCGGCCCGCCGGGCACCACGACATAGGTGATGTCCGGGCCGACGGCGAGGGCGAGGTTCGTGGGGAGGGTCCAGGGGGTGGTCGTCCACGCGAGCACGCGCACACCGGTGAGCCCGAGCGCCTCCGCCTTGGTGCCGACGAGCGGGAACGTGACGGTCACCGAGGGGTCCTGGCGCATCTTGTAGACGTCGTCGTCCATGCGAAGCTCGTGTGCCGACAGCGGCGTCTCGTCCCGCCAGCAGTACGGCAGCACGCGGTAGCCCTCGTACGCGAGACCTTTCTCGTAGAGGGTCGCGAAGGCCCACAGCACCGACTCCATGAAGGTCGCGTCGAGCGTCTTGTAGCCGTTCTCGAAGT
>NZ_LMPK01000033.1:95644-98157 GCF_001423825.1 Microbacterium sp. Leaf351 | reverse complement strand
ACGGGCCTTCGCGTTGAAGGTCGCGATGCCCATGCGCTCGATCTCGTCCTTCTCGGTGATGCCGAGCTGCTTCATCGCCTCGAGCTCGGCGGGAAGGCCGTGCGTGTCCCAGCCGAACACCCGATCGACCTTCTTGCCGCGCATCGTCTGGAAGCGCGGGAAGAGGTCCTTCGCGTAGCCGGTCAGCAGATGTCCGTAGTGGGGCAGGCCGTTCGCGAACGGCGGTCCGTCGTAGAACACCCACTCCTCGGCGCCGTCGCGCTGGGCGATCGACGCGCGGAAGGTGTCGTCGTGCGCCCAGAAGTCGAGCACCTCGCGCTCGATCTCGGGAAAGCGGGGGCTCGGGGCGACGTCGGCGGAGGGTCCGAAAGCGGACGGGCGGGGGTAGGTCATCGTCTCTCTCACAGGATTCGTGTGCTCCTGCCGGGACGACCCTGAGGCCGCGGTACCACCCCGCATTGACGGATGCCGCGGCATCCGTCCTCTTTCACTGCGGCTGTGACGGGCCTGCCCCGCGCGGGTCTAGTGGGCCGAAGCCGTTCTTCCGCGAGCTCCCCGGTGATGGCCGGATCGGTGCTGGTCGCACAAGTCTACCGGCGCTGACCGCGACTGTCGCGCCCCGCGCGCCATACTGACCGCATGGATGCCGCGTCCCTCCCCGTGCCCGTCGACCCGGCCTCGGCGCCGGCGGCCACCGCGCCCGACGGCTCGGCGGTCCGCGTGCTCGCACGCGTGCCCGGGGTCAGCACCGCGCAGTTCATCCTCGCTGCCGACGCGGTGACGATCGCCCATCAGCATCGCACGGTGTCAGAGGTGTGGTTCGTGCAGGCGGGAACCGGACGTCTCTGGCGTTCGGTCGACGGGCACAGCGATGTCGTGGCGCTCGTGCCGGGCGTCTCCGTGGCGATCCCCGTCGGCACCGCGTTCCAGTTCGCGAGCGACGGTCACGGCCTCGTCATCCTCGGCGCGACCGCGCCCGCCTGGCCGGGCGACGACGAGGCCGTGCGCGTCGCCGGCCCGTGGGAGCCCACGCTCGGCTGAGCGCGTGCGCGGTGCCGCGGCATCCGCCCCTCGGTAGACTCATCGGGTCGTCCACACTCAGGCACGCTCACACAGTGCCGCATATATCGCTCGAGGAGTCCCCCATGGCCGAAGTTCCCGACAAGCCCGCACTCGAGGGCCTCGAAGCGAAGTGGGATGCCGCGTGGGAGACCGCGGGTACCTATCTGTTCGACCGTGACGCGGCCAAGACGAAGGGACGCGCGGGCGTCTACTCCGTCGACACCCCCCCGCCGACCGCCTCGGGCAGCCTGCACATCGGACACGTCTTCAGCTACACCCACACCGACCTCAAGGTGCGGTTCGAGCGGATGCGCGGCAAGACTGTGTTCTACCCGATCGGATGGGACGACAACGGCCTGCCGACCGAGCGCCGCGTGCAGAACTACTACGGCGTGCGCTGCGATCCGACGCTGCCCTATGACCCCGACTTCACGCCCCCGTTCGAGGGCGGCGACAACAAGTCGAGCAAGGCGGCCGACCAGATCCCGATCAGCCGACGCAACTTCATCGAGCTGTGCGAGCGGCTGACCGTCGAGGACGAGAAGACCTTCGAGTCGCTGTTCCGGCAGCTGGGACTCAGCGTGGACTGGCGTCAGACCTACCGCACGATCTCCGACGAGACGATCCGCACGAACCAGCTCGCGTTCCTGCAGAACTACTCCCGCGGCGAGGCCTACCAGGACCTCGCCCCGACGCTCTGGGACGTCGACTTCCGCTCGGCGATCGCGCAGGCCGAGCTCGAGGACCGCGAGCAGCCCGGCGCCTACCATCGCCTCGCCTTCCATCGCACCGACGGCGGCGGCGACATCCACATCGAGACGACCCGCCCCGAGCTTCTCGCCGCCTGCGTCGCGCTCGTCGCCCACCCCGATGACGAGCGCTACCAGCCGTTCTTCGGCACCACCGTGACCACGCCCGTGTTCGGGGTCGAGGTTCCGGTGCTCGCGCACCCGCTCGCGCAGATCGACAAAGGCTCGGGCATCGCGATGGTCTGCACCTTCGGCGACGTGACCGACATCATCTGGTGGCGCGAGCTCAGCCTTCCGAACCGCACGATCATCGGCAAGGACGGCCGCATCGTCGCCGACGCCCCCGAGGCGCTGTCGACGGATGCCGCGCAGGCCGCTTTCGCGGAGCTCGCCGGCAAGACCGTGTTCAGCGCGAAGAAGCGCATCGTCGAGCTGCTGCAGGAATCGGGTGAGATCATCGGCGACCCGAAGCCGATCACCCACCCGGTGAAGTTCTTCGAGAAGGGCGACCGGCCCCTCGAGATCGTCTCGACCCGGCAGTGGTACCTGCGCAACGGCGCGAAGAACGCCGACCTGCGCGACGCGCTCATCGAGCGGGGACGCGGCATGACGTGGCATCCCGATTTCATGCGGGTGCGCTACGAGAACTGGGTCGGTGGCCTCACCGGCGACTGGCTCGTCTCGCGCCAGCGGTTCTTCGGG
>NZ_LMPK01000033.1:90738-95631 GCF_001423825.1 Microbacterium sp. Leaf351 | reverse complement strand
CCCCCGACCTCGGTCAGCTGCCCGTCGATCCGACCATTGACGTGCCCGCGGGCTTCGACCCCTCGCAGCGCGGCGTGCCGGGCGGCTTCGACGGCGAGCAGGACATCTTCGACACCTGGGCGACGTCGTCGCTCACCCCGCAGCTCGCCGGCGGCTGGGCGCGCGACGAGGAGCTCTGGGGCCTCGTCGCCCCGTTCGATCTGCGCCCGCAGGGTCAGGACATCATCCGCACCTGGCTCTTCTCGACGATGCTGCGGAGCGTCTTGCAGGACGGCCGGGCGCCCTGGTCGGATGCCGCGATCTCCGGCTTCATCGTCGACCCCGACCGCAAGAAGATGTCGAAGTCGAAGGGCAACGTCGTCACGCCCGCGGACATCCTCGATGCCCACGGCTCCGACGCCGTGCGCTACTGGGCGGCGTCGAGCCGCCTCGGCACCGATGCCGCGTTCGACCCGCAGAACCCGACGCAGGTGAAGATCGGCCGTCGCCTCGCGATCAAGCTGCTCAACGCGGCGAAGTTCGTGCTGACCTTCCCGGTGCCGGAGGGCGCCGCGGTGACGCACGACCTCGACCGCAGCATGCTCGCGACCCTCGACACGGTCGTCGCCGAGGCGACGCGCGCGTTCGAGGGCTACGACCACGCCCGGGCGCTCGAGCTGACCGAGTCGTTCTTCTGGACGTTCTGCGACGACTACCTCGAGCTCGTCAAGGAGCGCGCCTACGACCAGACCGACGTGGGTCAGGCGTCCGCCGCGCTCGCGCTGCGCCTGGCGCTGTCGACGCTCGTGCGACTGCTCGCGCCGGTGCTGTCGTTCGCGGCGGAGGAGACCTGGTCGTGGTTCGAAGAGGGGTCTGTGCATCACGCCGCGTGGCCCGCCCCGCTGGGTCTCGAGGGCGACCCCCGCGTGCTCACGACCGTCGGTGACGCGCTCATCGGCGTGCGCCGCGCGAAGACCGAGGCCAAGGCCTCGCAGAAGACGCCGGTCACGCGTCTCGTCATCGCGGCGCCCCCCGCACAGATCGCACTCCTGCGATCCGCCGAGGGGGACCTCCGCGCCGTCGGCCGCATCGCCGAGATCGACTACGTCGAGGGCGACGCGCTGACAGTCGAGTCGATCGAGCTCGAGACGGCGGACGCCTGATGCAGCTCGGCACGCGGTGGACGGCGGGCGACACGCCCCCGTCGGCCGTGCCCGCCGTGCTGCACGACGCGATCGCCTCGGTGGAGAGAGCGCTGCCCGCCGACCCCCTCGGTCAGCCGCGTCCGCGATGGACACTCACCTGGCTCGAGCGTCGGCCGATCGCCGAACTCGACACGGGAGTGATCGTGACGGTGGATGCCGCGGGCTCACCCGTGGTGCGTCACGACGCCGACGACGAGTTCGCCTGATCCGCCGCCGCGTAGGCGCGCGGTGTTCCCCGCACGAGCAGCCGTGAGGCGCTGAGAGCGACGATAAGCGTGAGGGCGCCCGCGCTCGTGAACGGCAGCCGGAGGTCGGATCGCGCCACGAGCCCGCCAAGCAGCGTCGCCACCGGGAAGACGCCCCACGTGACGGTGCGGATGATGCCGAGCGCGCGACCGAACAGGTGCGCGGGGATGAGGTGCTGCCGCAGCGCTCCCCACGGCACGTTCCACACCGACACCGCGAACGCCATGACCGCGTAGGACGCGATCGCGGTGACGACGTCGGGAGCGAGACCCACCGCGACGAGGGACACGGCGACGACGACGTTCGCGAAGAGCAGCACCGGGCCGCGGCCGAGGAGACGCACCAGAGGCGCCGCGACGAACGACCCCACGAGGGCGCCGAGCCCGATCCCCGCCGTGACGAAGCCGATCGCCGCAGGCGTGACGTGCTGCACCTCGAGGAAGTAGAGGATCGTGGGCGCCTGGGCGAAGCTCAGGAGCGCTCCCACCACGGACGTGAACAGCACCACCGCACGCAGGTAGCGGTGTTGCCAGAGGTAGCGCAGCGCGGGGCGGGCGCCGTGAACGGGCACGGATGCCGCGGCATCCGTCTGCTCGTCGGTCTGCCGCGAGACGGCCAGCGACGGCAGCAGCAGGGCCAGGGCGATCGGAACCAGATAGCCGATCGCGCCCACCCAGAGCGGCAGGGCGATGGACAGGCCGAACAGCAGACCTCCGATGGGCGTGGCGATGAAGTTGTCGATCGTCACCTGGGACGCCTGCAGCCAGCCGTTGGCGCTGTCGAACCGCTCGCGAGGGACGATCGCAGGAACGGCGGCGTTGACGGCGTTCTCGAACAGGGTCTCGCCGATGCCGAACGCAAGGGTGCCGATCAGCAGCGTCCACACCGAGATCGCGCCGGATGCCACGAGGGCCCCGAGCCACACCGCGGCACCGAGCCGCAGCGTGTTGGCGACGGCCATGATGCGCCGCCGATCGAAGCGGTCGACGATGACGCCGGCAGGAATGCCGAACACGAGCCACGGCACGAACGCGAGAGCGCCGAGGATCGCGATGACGAACGGGTCGGTCGTCAGGGTGGTGGCGATGAGCGGCACCGCGGTGCGACCGACGCCGTCGGCGATGTTGCTGAAGGCGGTGGCTGTCCAGAGCGTGCGGAACGGGCGGCCGAGCGGCGGTGCCGCCGGCCTGATCGCTGTGGTGGTCATGACCGCGGCAGCAGTCCGAGCTGACGCGCTGCGGTGCCGGTGCTGCGCTGTGCGACGTAGGCGTCGAGACGCGCCGCCCGCTCATCGGCGCACGCGCGGCGGCGGTGGATGTCGTCGGCGGCTCGTTCGAGCAGGCGGGCGAGCACCCGCAGCAGCCGCTCATCGGCGGAGCGGGTGGTGGTGCGGGCTTCGGGGGGAGCCGTCAGGAGGGTCATCTCATCGTCCCTTCTCGGGGAGGGCGAACACATCGGCGTGCACCGTCACGGGCACGACGCCCTCGCCGCGCTGGTCCTTGTATCGGTCGACGGCGCCGTCTATGACGGCCTGGAGCTGGGCGACGACGTCGGCCGCCTGCACGGCTGTGAGGTGGATGGTCGCGGTCGTGATCATCGCGCTGTCGTCCCACACGCCGTTCTCGCGCAGGCTCGCCCCCACGTAGTCCATGAGCTGCTGGTGACGCCGGTTGAGGAACTCCGTCAGCACGACCTGAGTCGCCGCGCGGCCCGCGGGGGTCTTCACCGCCTCGGGGCTGCCGATCTGCACGCCGCCGCGAGGCCGTTCCCACCAGCGCTCGCGCGCGGTTCCCTGACCTTCGACCTCTCGAATGAGGTCATGCTTCGCGAGTGCGCGCAGGTGATAGCTGGTGGCGCCGGAGGACTCCCCCGTCATCGCCGCGAGGGTGCTCGCCGTCTGCGGGCCGTATTGCGAGATCAGATCGTAGATCTCGACCCGCAACGGGTGAGCGAGGGCCCGAAGTGCGCCGCCGTCGAGCACCCGCTGTTCGCGGGTCGTCGGGAGCGGGATCTCGTTCGTCATATCGCAAAGATATCTTTGCACGTGTTACTTTGCAAACGTTGCTTTGCATCGACGCATCCGGACACTCGGGCAGGGCGCTCGGCACACCACGCGACGTACGATCGAGGAATGGATCTCGGCATCACCGACCGCGTGGCCCTCGTCGTCGGCGGCACCGGCTACCTCGGGCGTCACATCGCCACGACCCTCGCCGCGGAGGGCGCCGTGGTCGTCACCGCCGGCCGATCGGGTGGCGATGTCACGATCGACGGCCAGGATGAGGCATCCGTCGTCGCCGGCGTCGACGAGGTGATCGCCCGGCACGGGCGGATCGACATCCTGGTGGTCACCGCCGCGCCCGCGGCGCAGACCCTCGACCCGGCGGACGCGTTCTCCCCCGCGGCCGTCGCGGCCGCGGTCGATGCCAAGTCGCTCGTCTTCCTGCGGCTCGCGAACGCGGTACTCCCGCACATGCGCGCCCGCGGGTCCGGCCGCATCATCGGCATCGCCGGGCAGCTTGCCCGCTCGTCCACGAGCGTCGTCGCGTCGGTGCGCAACGCCGCCCTGATCCTCGCGGCGAAGGCCCTCGCCGACAGCGTGGCCGGCACCGGCATCACCGTCAACGTCGTCAACCCCGGCAACGTGTTCGACGACGACCACCCGGTGCCCGCGGTCGGTCCCGGGCCCTCGACTCCGGAGCAGATCGCCGCCCTCGTCGCCTACCTCTCCTCGGAACCCGCGGCCGCCGTCTCTGGCGCGTCGATCGCCGCCGGACACACGTTCCGCGGCGTGTCGACCCTCTGAATCGACGCGATGCCGCGGCGTAGGCTGGCGGGATGAGCACGACGTCCCGCCATCCCCTTCTCGATCGTTCCGTGCTGCCGTACGAGCTGCCGGACTACGCCGCGATCGCCGTCACGGACTACCTGCCGGCATTCGACGCGGGATTCGCGCAGCAGCGCGCCGAGGTCGCCGCCATCACCGCGAACCCCGAGCCGCCGACCTTCGAGAACACGCTCGAGGCCCTCGAGCGCAGCGGCGACCTGCTCGGCCGCGTCTCGCGCACGTTCTACACGGTGAGCTCCGCCGACGGCACGCCCGAGATCCAGGAGATCGAGGAGACCGTCGCCCCGCTGAACTCGGCGCACTCCGACGCGATCACCCTCGATCCCGCGCTCTTCGCGCGGGTGGCCGCACTCTACGAGGCCCGCGACGACCTCGACCTCACCCCGGAGCAGCGCTACCTCGTCGAACGGCGCTACACGGTGATGTCGCACGCCGGCGCGGGGCTCGACGACGACGCCAAGCAGACCCTTCGCGATCTCAACGCCCGCCTGTCGGTCTTGACGACCACGTTCGAGCGCCATCTGCTGGCCGACACCAACGAGCTCGCCCTGCACGTGACGGATGCCGCAGACCTCGCCGGTCTCGCCGACAGTGACCTCGCCGCCGCGGCCCGGG
>NZ_LMPK01000033.1:77975-90704 GCF_001423825.1 Microbacterium sp. Leaf351 | reverse complement strand
CCCCCCGCCGCACGCGCGAGCGTCTGCTGGCCGCCTCCCGGTCGCGCGGTATCCGTGGGGGCGAGCACGACAACCGCGACGTGCTCCTCGAGATCGTGCGGCTGCGCGCGCAGCGTGCCGAGCTGCTCGGATACCCGTCGCACGCGGCCTACGTGACGTCCGACCAGACCGCCGGTTCCCCGGAGGCCGTGCGGGCGATGCTGTTCCGCCTCGCCGCTCCGGCCGCGCGCAACGCCCGCGCCGAGGCCGACGCGCTGCAGCAGATCGTGAACGAGACCGAGGCGGCTCCGTTCGAGATCGAGGCCCACGACTGGGCGTACTACACCGAGAAGGTGAGGGCCGCGACGCTCGACCTCGACACCGCCGCCCTGCGGCCGTGGTTCGAGGCGGAGCGGGTACTCACCGAGGGCGTGTTCGCCGCGGCATCCGCTCTCTACGGTCTGGGCTTCGCCGAACGGACCGATCTCGCGGGCTACCACCCCGACGTGCGGGTGTTCGAGGTGTCGGATGCCGACGGCTCACCGTTCGGCCTGTTCGTCTTCGATCTCTACACGCGCGACACCAAGCGCGGCGGCGCGTGGATGAACTCGATCGTCACCGAGTCAGCGCTGCGCGGCACCGGACCGGTCGTGGTCAACAACCTCAACGTCGTGAAGCCGGCCGACGGCCCGACGCTGCTGACGCTCGCCGAGGTCACGACGCTCTTCCACGAGTTCGGGCACGCTCTGCATGGCCTCCTCGCGCGCGTCACCTATCCGTCGTTCGCGGGCACGGCCGTCTATCGTGACTTCGTCGAGTTCCCGAGCCAGGTCAACGAGATGTGGATCTACTGGCCCGAGGTGCTCGCGCGCTACGCGCGTCATCACGAGACGGGAGAGCCGCTGTCTGCCGATGTCGTCTCACGCCTCACGGGGTCGCAGGCGTTCAACGAGGGCTTCGCCACCAGCGAATACCTCGCGGCCGCCTGGCTCGACCAGGCTTGGCATTCCCTCTCGGCCGCAGAGGCGGCGGCGGTGACCGACGTGGCGGCGTTCGAACGGGCTGCCCTCGCCGAGATCGGTCTCGACAACCCGCTGGTGCCGACGCGCTACTCGTCGACCTACTTCGCCCACGTGTTCTCCGGCGGCTACAGCGCCGGCTACTACTCCTACATCTGGAGCGAGGTGCTCGACGCCGACACGGTCGAGTGGTTCACCGAGAACGGCGGACTCACGAGGGAGAACGGCGACCGGTTCCGCAGCAGGCTGCTCGGCGTCGGCGGCTCGAAGGATCCGCTCGAGGCGTACCGCGACTTCCGCGGGCGTGACGCCGAGGTGGCGCCGCTGCTCGCCCGTCGCGGTCTCACCGGATGACGTCGAAGACCTGCTTCTGGATGCCGTTGCCGTAGGCCTCGTGCTCCACCAGGGCGAGTTTCGTGAGGTCGCGGTCGGACCCGCTGAACAGCCGCAGCCCTGCGCCCAACAGCACCGGGAAGACGAGCAGGTGGTACCGGTCGACGAGGTCGGCGTCTTCGAGCGCGGCCACGAGGGTCGCGCTGCCGTGCACGATGATGGGGGCGCCGTCACCCTGTTTGAGGGCCGCGACGTCGTCGAGCGAGCGCAGAAGCGTGGCCGGCCACCGGTCGTCATCCTCCGCAAGGGTCGTCGAGACGACATAGCGTGGCATGGCGTTGTACCCGGCGAACTCCTGCGTCATCGTCGGCCAGACCGGAGCGAACGCCTCGTAGCTTCGACGGCCGAGGAGCATCGCTCCGGCCTCCTCCTGCTCGCGGCCCTTGAGCTCGTATGCAGCGGGGTCGAACGCCACGGACGAGAAGGTCCAGCCCGCGTTGCGGTACCCCGCTTCGCCGCCGGGGGCCTCGACGACGCCGTCGACGGACACGAACGAGGTGACGATGAGCTGACGCATGCGGTCAGCCTACGGGGTGGATGCCCCGCCCCACCGCCCTGCGCTCAGGCCGTCTTGCGCTTCTGGCGCAACACGACGGTCGGGGCCGCACCCTCTTCGACGGCGGCGCGGGTGACGATCACCTTGGCCACGTCGTCGGAGGACGGGATCTCGAACATGATGGGGCCGAGCACATCCTCGAGGATCGCGCGAAGTCCGCGCGCGCCCGTCTTTCGCGAGACCGCCAGCTCGGCGACCGCCTCGAGCGCGTCGCGCTCGAATCCGAGCTCGACGTCGTCGAGCGCGAACATGCGCTGATACTGCTTCACGAGTGCGTTCTTCGGCTCGGTGAGGATCTCGATGAGCGCGTCGCGGTCGAGCGGGGACACCGAGGCGACCACGGGGAGACGGCCGATGAACTCCGGGATGAGCCCGAACTTGTGGAGGTCTTCGGGAAGCACCTCGCTGAAGTAGTCGGGGGCCTCGTCCTTGCGCTGCAGCGGGGCGCCGAAGCCCACACCGTGCTTGCCGATGCGCGAGGAGATGATGTCTTCGAGCCCCGCGAACGCGCCCGCCACGATGAACAGCACGTTCGTCGTGTCGATCTGGATGAACTCCTGGTGCGGATGCTTGCGCCCGCCCTGCGGCGGAACCGAGGCGACGGTGCCCTCGAGGATCTTCAGCAACGCCTGCTGCACACCCTCGCCCGAGACATCGCGGGTGATCGAGGGGTTCTCGGCCTTGCGGGCGATCTTGTCGACCTCGTCGATGTAGATGATGCCCGTCTCGGCGCGCTTCGTGTCGAAGTCGGCGGCCTGCAGCAGCTTGAGGAGGATGTTCTCGACGTCTTCTCCGACGTAGCCCGCCTCGGTGAGTGCCGTGGCATCGGCGACGGCGAACGGCACATTCAGCCGCTTCGCGAGCGTCTGCGCCAGGTAGGTCTTGCCGCAGCCCGTCGGCCCGAGCATGAGGATGTTGCTCTTGGCGATGTCGACCTCGTCGGCCTTCTGCTCGGCCGGGAGCAGGGACTGCTGGGCGCGCACGCGCTTGTAGTGGTTGTAGACGGCGACCGACAGAGCCCGCTTGGCGGTCTCCTGCCCGACGACGTACTCCTCGAGGAACGCGAAGATCTCCCGCGGCTTCGGAAGGTCGAACTCGGCCACCTCGCCCGAGCCCTGCTCGGCCATGCGCTCTTCGATGATCTCGTTGCAGAGCTCGACGCACTCGTCGCAGATGTAGACGCCAGGGCCGGCGATCAGCTGCTGCACCTGCTTCTGGCTCTTTCCGCAGAACGAGCACTTGAAGAGGTCGGAACTCTCCCCGATGCGCGCCATGCTGCCCCTCCTGTTCGGCCTCGCGACGATGCGGTTCGAGCCTAACCGAGCAGGCCGACATCGTCGCGTATTGTCCCCCGGTTCGCGGCGCGCCGCGGCTGTGAGCACGAACGCCCCGCACCGGGGAGGTACGGGGCGTTCGCGGCATCCGCTCAGCTGGTGAGAGCCGCCGGGACGCGCTTGCGGGTCGTGAGCACCTGGTCGACCAGGCCGTACTCGAGCGCCTCCTGCGCGGAGAGGATCTTGTCGCGGTCGATGTCCTTGTGCACCTCTTCGATCGTGCGGTTGGTGTGGCGCGCCATGGTCTCCTCGAGCCAGGTGCGCATGCGCAGGATCTCGGCCGCCTGGATCTCGATGTCCGACGCCTGGCCGTGCCCCGACTCGCCGACGGCGGGCTGGTGCATCAGGATGCGGGCGTTCGGCAGGGCGAGACGCTTGCCGGGCGCGCCGGCCGCGAGCAGCACCGACGCCGCGGACGCGGCCTGGCCGAGCACGACCGTCTGGATCTGCGGCGACACGTACTGCATGGTGTCGTAGATCGCGGTCATGGCCGTGAACGAGCCGCCGGGCGAGTTGATGTACATGATGATGTCGCGATCGGGGTCCTGGCTCTCGAGCACGAGGAGCTGGGCCATGACGTCATCGGCCGACGCGTCGTCGACCTGCACGCCAAGGAAGATCACGCGGTCTTCGAACAGCTTATTGTAGGGGTCCTGGCGCTTGAAGCCGTAGGCGGTGCGCTCTTCGAACTGGGGAAGGATGTAGCGGCTCGACGGCATCGGGAAGCCCTGCGGCACGCCATGCATGGGGGTGTTCATTCGACTGCTCCTGAAAGTGTGTGCCGGTGGTCAGTTCTCGGTGCCGCCGCCGCCGATGACGTCGGTGGCCGATTCGCGGATGTGGTCGACGAACCCGTATTCCAGCGCCTCCTGCGCGGTGAACCACCGGTCGCGGTCACCGTCGGCGTTGACCTGCTCGACGGTCTTGCCGGTCTGGCTGGCGGTGATCTCGGCGAGGCGCTTCTTCATGTCGAGGATGAGCTGCGCCTGCGTCTGGATGTCGCTCGCGGTGCCGCCGAAGCCGCCGTGCGGCTGGTGGAGCAGCACACGGGCGTTCGGGGTGATGTAGCGCTTGCCCTTGGTGCCGGCGGTGAGCAGCAGCTGACCCATCGACGCGGCCATGCCGATGCCAACGGTGACGATGTCGTTCGGCACGAACTGCATCGTGTCGTAGATCGCCATGCCGGCCGTGATCGAGCCGCCGGGAGAGTTGATGTAGAGGTAGATGTCCTTCTGCGAGTCCTCGGCCGCGAGCAGCAGGATCTTGGCGCAGATTTCGTTGGCGTTCTCGTCGCGCACCTCTGAGCCGAGCCAGATGATGCGGTCCTTCAACAGCCTGTCGAAGACGCTTTGTGCGACAAGGGGTTCAGCCATGAGTGCTCCTGTTTCGGTTGCGTGAGAACGACACTACCGGCGGCGTTTCGGCGCCCCGCCCGTGTTCGCCGTCGGCAGATCAGGGCGTGGGATCGGCGAGTTCGCGGGCGTATCCGGTGACCGACCGGGTGTATCGCGGCAGGTGCGGCGCGAGGGCCTGGAGGGCGATGGATGCCGCGGCCCGCTCCCGTCCCGCGGACGCGAGCGCCAGCGCATAGAACGCCGCGGCGGCATCGTGGAGAGGCGTCCCCGCGCTGCGCGCGTATTCGGCCTCGAGCAGGGCGAGCGCCTCGTCGACGCGACCGAGGTTGCGGATCGTGCTCGCGTACTGGATCGTCGCGCGCGTGCGGCGCTCCTCATCGAGGCCGCCGGCGAGGGCGGCGCGGTAGAGCGGCTCCGCCTCCTCTTCGAGCCCGGCGGAGTCCCGCGCCCCGGCACGCTCGAACAGTGCGACGGGGTCATCCGCCCCTCGCTCGGACGCGAGGGCGTCGATCGCCGCGATGACGTCGGTCTCCGACAGGGTCGCGTCGTCCCACACCGCATCCACGCGGGCCTGCCAGTCGTCGTCTGTCATGCGCATGCTCCGGGTACGCGAGAGGGGCGGATGCCGCGGCATCCGCCCCTCTCGATCGTGTCTGCTTACTCGGCGGTCTTCTTGGCCGCGGGCTTGCGGGCAGGCTTCTTCTTGGGAGCCTCCTCGACCTCGGCGGCGGCGTCGGCGATCTCCTCGGCCTCGGCGACGACGTCCTCCTCGGCGGCGACCTCATCGGCGACGGCGACGAAGCCCGACAGATCGACGGGCTTGCCGTCGGTGTCGACCACGTTGACGCGGCCGAGAGCCACGGCGAGAGCCTTGTTGCGGGCCACCTCACCGATCATCAGCGGCAGCTGGCCGCCCTGCTGGAGCGCCTCGATGAAGTCCTGCGGGGCCATGCCGTACTGAGCGGCCGACTGCACGATGTACTGGGTCAGCTCGTCCTGCGAGACCTGCACCTCCTGCTGCTCGACCAGCTTGTCGAGCAGCACCTGGGTGCGGAACTGGCGCTCGCTCGACTCGGTCACCTCGGCGCGGTGCACGTCGTCCTCGAGACGGCCTTCGCCCTCGAGGTGGTTGTGCACCTCCTCCTCGATGAGCTGCGGCGGCACCGGGATCTCGACCTGCTCGAGAAGCGTCTCGACGAGCTTGTCGCGCGCGGCGGCGCCCTGCGAGAAGGTCGACTGCTGGTCGACGCGGTCCTTCAGCGACTCGCGCAGCTCGGCGATGGTGTCGAACTCGCTCGCGATCTGCGCGAAGTCGTCGTCGGCCTCGGGAAGCTCGCGCTCCTTGACCGCGGTGACGGAGACGGAGACCTCGGCCTCCTCTCCGGCGTGGTCGCCGCCGACGAGCTTCGAGCGGAACGTGGTGTCCTCACCGGCGGTGAGCGACTCGATCGCCTCGTCGATGCCCTCGAGCAGCTCGCCCGAGCCGACCTCGTAGGAGACGCCCTTGGCCTCGTCGATCTTCGCGCCCGCGATGGTCGCGATCAGGTCGAGCTCGACGAAGTCGCCGGTCTTGGCGGGACGCTCGACGGTGACGAGCGTGCCGAAGCGCGAACGCAGGCGGTCCAGCTCCTCGTCGATCGCCGACTCGTCGGTGGCGACGGCGTCGACAGTGATGGTGATGCCCTCGTAGGCGGGGATCTCGACGTCGGGACGCACGTCGACCTCGACCTCGACCTTCAGGTCGCCGGAGAAGTCGGCGATCTCGGGGAGCTCGACGATGTCGGCGCTCGGACGGCCGATGACCTTCACGTCGTGGGCGCTGACGGCCTCACGGTAGAAGCCGTCGAGACCCTCGTTGACGGCGTGCTCGAGCACGGCGCCGCGACCGATGCGCTGGTCGATGATCGGGGCCGGGACCTTGCCCTTGCGGAAACCGGGGATCTGCACGTCCTGCGCGATGTGCTCGTACGCGTGCGCGATCGACGGCTTGAGCTCGTCGGGCGAAACCGTGATGTGGAGCTTCACGCGAGTGGGCGTGAGCTGCTCGACGGTGCTGGTGACCATGCCTTACATTTCTCCTCTGATGTGCGCGTGGCGCGCTGACCGAAGTCTCGTGGGATGGGCCGACGTGTCGGGGCGACAGGATTTGAACCTGCGACTTCCCGCTCCCAAAGCGGGCGCTCTACCAAGCTGAGCTACGCCCCGGGCGGGTGCGCACGCGGAGGTGCGCCGAAGGCCCCTGGAAGTCTAGCCGACACCCCGTCGATTCGCGGCGGCCGTGGCATCCATGTATAGACTCGTGGATGCTGCGGCTCCGGCCGCTGCGGGGGTGTAGCTCAATGGTAGAGTCTCAGTCTTCCAAACTGATTGCGCGGGTTCGATTCCCGTCACCCCCTCCATCAGCGGCCTGATCGGCCGTTCTCTCCGCCTCAGATCGGCGTCGCGCCGGCGTGCGTGCGGGAGTGCTCGAGGTAGACGGCGGCGTTGCGCAGCAGCCCGGCCTTCTCCTCGTCGCTGAGCTCGCGTCGCACCTTCGCCGGCACGCCGGCGACGAGCGAGCCGGGTGGCACGATCGTTCCGCCGAGCACCAGCGCTCCCCCGGCGACGAGCGATCCGGCACCGATCACCGCTCCCGACAGCACCACGGCGCCCATGCCGATGAGACTGCCGTTCTCGATCGTGCAGCCGTGCACGACGGCATTGTGGCCGACCGAGACGTCCTCACCGATGACGACCGGGGAGCCCGCGTCGACGTGCACGGACACGTTGTCCTGCAGGTTGCTGCGATCCCCGACGGTGATCGGGGCGCTGTCCGCGCGCAGCACCGCGTTGTACCAGACGCTGGCCCGGTCACCGAGAGTCACCGCCCCGACGATCCGTGCGCCTGAGGCGACGAACGCCGTCTCTGCAAGGTGAGGGGCGCGCTCCGGGAGCGCGAGGACGGCGGCGTCGGCGGCAATGCTCATGCCGCGACTCTACGAGGACTTCGCCGCGATCGCCTTCTCGAGTGCCGCCTCGTATTCGGGCTTCAGCGTGTCGACCCAGGTGACCGTCAGATGGTCCTGGTCGCGGTAGACGTTCGCACCACCGATGACGGGCGAGCAGGTCTTCGCGGTGCAGTACACATCGGTGAAGTCCAGCAAGGTCACGAGGTTCTGACCGGATGCCGCGTCCCGCACCGGATCGTTCGGATCCAGCAGGTCGGCACGCGCTCCCGTGCACGCACTCTCAGCCCGGGTGCGCAGGCACTTGTTCGGGTCGGTCTCCCACGCCGGATTGTCGACGGCGGTGATGACCGGGATGCCGCGCGATGTCAGGCTCTGCCACGCCTGTTGGTAGCCGGCGACCGCGGCGGCGTGCACCGAGGGATAGCTGCCCTTCGCATAGGGGGTGGAGGCGAGCGACGCCGTGTAGACGGCTGCGAACGAGGACGACGAGAGATCCTTCGTCACCGCCTCACGCCACGCCGTACACGCGTCTCCGAACGCACCGGGCGTCGACAGCGGTGTCGTGCTCAGCGGACACGCGCCCTTGAGGTACGTGACCAGATGCCACCCCTTCTCCTCCGCGATCCGCTTGAAGGTCGGCAGAAGTTGATAGGCGTGACTGTCGCCGACGAGCGCGACGCGCGGTGCGGACGGGTCCGTCGAGCCGAAGTCGCATACGGCCGGCACCGAGTCGGTCAGCTCGAGGAAGCACGAGGCATCCGACGGCGCATCGGCGCCCGCGAAACCCGGGGCCGGCAGGATCGTGCCCAGGTTCGCCGTCGGGGAGCACGAGGCATCCAGCACCGACTGCGCCCCGAAGCACGACGGCGGATTGTCGCGCAGCTGGGCGAGAGCGGCGACGCCCTGGTTGTAGGCGGGGGCATTGATCGCCCAGCCACCGACCGCCACCGCACCGACGACGACCATGGCGGCAAGGGATGTCCACAGCGAGAACGCGCCCCGACGCACCGTCAGCACCTTCCACCGGCGCGCCGGGTCCTCGACGAAGCGCTTGGTGAGCCAGGCGAGGATCACGCAGATCGCCAGCAGCGCGAGGCGGTGGTAGATGGACAGCCCCCAGAACGGAACCGACGGGGCGATAATGATGAGCGGCCAGTGCCAGAGGTAGAGCGAGTACGAGATGTCTCCGACGAACCGCATCGGACGGAGGCCGAGGATGCGCGTCGGGTACCACCACCGTCGAGTGTTGGATGCCGCGATGATCGCCGCCGCGCCGAGAGCCGGAACGAGCGCGGCGTAGCCGGGGAACAGCGTCTGGCCGTCGAAGCGGAACGCCGCCCACCCGAGCGCGATCACCCCGCCCCAGCCGAGCACGAAGCTCACGACCGGTTGACGTACCTGCAGCGCGGGGACGAGCGCGATGAGGGCACCGAGCCCGAATTCCCACATGCGTCCGAACGTCACGAAGTAGGCCGGGGCCGGGTCGGCGAGGGTGAGAACGATGCCAAAGATCAACGAGGCGATCGTGACGAGCACGACCATGATCACCACCGAGCGGCGGGTGCGCACGAGCGCGCGACGGGTGCGGCCGCGCAGGAGCTTCACGCCGATCCACGCCGCAACGAGGATGAGGAGCGGCCAGAGCACGTAGAACTGCTCTTCGAGGGACAACGACCAGTAGTGCTGAACGGTCGTCGGGTCGCTGGTGTGGTTGAGGTAGTCCGCCGAGGTGGCCGCGAGATACCAGTTCTCGACGTAGAACGTCGAGGCCACGATCTCCTTCACCTCGCGCTGGATCGACGAGATGGGCGTCAGGTAGGGCGACGACACCACGATCGCGCAGAACAGCAGCACGAGCAGAGCCGCAGGGAGCAGCCGTCGGGCACGTCGAGCCCAGAACTCGCGCAGCTTCACCCGACCCGTCTGCTCGAGTTCGCGCATGAGGTGCCCGGTGATGAGGAACCCTGAGATCACGAAGAAGACGTCGACACCGATGTATCCGCCGGTGATACGCCCGGGCCAGAAGTGATAGAGCACGACCAGCGCGACCGCGATCGCCCGGAGGCCCTGCACGTGGGGGATGAAGCGTGTCGAGCGATCCTGCACCCCTTGACCGTAGTCGCTCGGGCGCCGAACGCCACGGCGAACCGCCCGCACTCTCACGCGAGGTGGGTGAGCCGCCCGTCGAGCAGTGTCGCGACGACCGGCATCTCTCGCAGCTCCCGCTCCCCTGCGGCGAGCGGATCCGACGCGACGAGCGCCAGATCGGCGACGGCGCCGGGGGCGATGACATCGGGGGACGCACTGCCCCGATGGGTGGATGCCGCGAGCGCGACCTGGGCCGACACCCGCTCCGGCGCCGCCCAGGGCTCACGATCGCCCCGCGTGCGGTAGACAGCCGCGGCGATCGCCGCCCACGGATCGAGGGGCGAGACCGGGGCATCCGACCCGAACGTGACGTTCGCGCCGGCCGCGACCAGCGCCCGCAGCGGATAGGGCTGGGCGGTCTGGCCGGCCCAGAGCACATCGGTGAGGTCGCGGTCGTCGAGCGCGTGCACCGGCTGCACGCTCGCCGTCACGCCCAGCCGCGCGAAGCGGGGGATGTCGGCGTGGGCGACGAGCTGGGCATGCTCGATCGACCCCCACGCGCCCGTCACCGCGAACGCGTCGAGGGCGTGGCTGTTCGCGCGGTCGCCGATCGCGTGGATCGCGCATGCAAGCCCCGCCCCCGCGGCACGGGACATCCACTCCTGCAACTGTTCGGGCTCGACCGTGAGGAGCCCCCTGTCGTCGCCGCCCGGGTACGGATGGGAGCACGCCGCCGTGCGGGTGCCGAGAGAGCCGTCGGTGATCACCTTGAGCGATCCGACCCGCGCGAGACCCGCGGCATCCACCGCATCTCCGGTCACAAGCCCCTCGGCGATCGCCCGCTCGAGCTGCGGAGGGTAGACGCCGAACTCGGTGCGCACCACGTCGAAGCCCGCCCGCGTACGGCGCTCCCACGCCTCGGCATTCCACGCCATGTCGAGGTCGACCCAGCCGACCACCCCGCGCCGCGCAGCCGCCTGGGCTGCCCGCAGCACGAGCGCGTCGGCACGCTCGGTCCCGGCCGCATTGAGGCGGCGCGAGATCTCGAACGCGGGCTCCTCCCGCAGCATCCCGTCGTCGACCGTGAACCCCTCGCGCCGCAGCGCCGCGGAGTTCAGCCACACGCTGTGCACGTCGGCGTTGATGAGGTAAGTCGGGATGTCGCCGGTCTCCGCATCGATCAGGGCGAGGGTCGGCCGATCGGCCCAGAACGCGTCACGGAAGCCGGACCCCACCCGCGTGCCATCGGGAAGCGGCGCCGAGGCGCCCATGCGCGCGGCCGCCTCCGCCGCGGACGCGGTGCCTTCGAGGTCGACGCGCTCGGCGGCGAGAGCCCACTGCACGACGTGCACGTGGTGATCCCACAGCCCCGGCACGAGCCAGGCGCCGTCGGCGTCGATCGTCTCGCCGCGCGGGGCGAGCACGCCCGCCGGGGCGATGTCGGCGATCAGTCCGCCCTCGATCAGCACGTCGGCGGCGCCGGTGAACGGCAGCAGCTCGGTCCCCGGGCCCGCGATCCACACGTCCCGGATCGTGCCGACCGTCGCGCCGACCGCCGTCACGGACGCACCCGGGCCGCGTTCGCCCGGCGCATCTCCGCAGCGAGCGCAGGGTTCGCGTACGGCCCCGCGCCCTCGAGTTCGGCGATCACGTGCTCGACGGTCTCCACCGGGCGGTTCTGGCTCAGCTTGCGCTTGGCGACCACCCGCGTCGGTGTGAGGCGGAACCCGACCGTGCCGCGCTCGAGCCGCCGCACGAACTCGGGATCGTTCGGCGGCGCCCACATGAGCTTCGGATCGGGCAGCGGCGCCTCGAACCGCTGCACCAGGCCGTCGAGCACGCGCAGATTCTCCTCGCCCGACAGGATCTCGGGCACGCCGGCGAGGTGCACGGCGGTGAAGTTCCACGTCGGTACCGCGGGCGAGCCGTCGTACCAGCCCGGCGAGATGTAGCCGTGCGGCCCCTGGAAGATCACGAGCAGCTCGCTGTCGCCGAGGCCGTGGATCGCATCGTCGGGCTTGCCGACGTGTCCGACGATCGTGAGGTCGTCGCGCTCCGGATCGAGCAGCACCGCGTAGTGCGAGGCGATGATGCCATCGGGCGTGTGGGAGACGAGGGTCGCCCACGGGTTGGCCTCGATCACACGGCGAAGCTCGGCGACATCCGTCATCGCGAAACTCGGATTCTGACGCATCACGGTCCTCCTACGTCTGACAGCCCGGACACCAGTACAGCTTGCGCGCGCCCATCTCCTCCAGCACCACCGAGGTGCCGCAGCGCCGGCACGGGAGCCCGGTGCGGTGGTACACCCAGTGCCGGTCGTCGCGGTTCGCGAGCGCCAGCCGGTAGGCCTCGGGATCGAGGTCGTCCATGGTCATCATCTGGCCGGTCTCGACCCCCACCCGCAGCAGCCGCACCCAGTCGCGCCAGATCTCGCGCACCGTCTCCTCGGGCACGTCGCGACCGGGGGTGTGCGGGTCGAGACGGGCACGGAAGAGCAGCTCGGCCCGATACACGTTGCCGATGCCGCTGACGATCGACTGGTCCATGAGCAGCAGACCGATGGGCGTCGGCTTGCGGCGCACGGCCGCGACGAAGCGCTCTTCGCCCTCGTGCACGTCGTCGACGAGCGGGTCGGGTCCCAGCTTCGCGATCACCTGCGCGACCTCGTCGGCGGAGAGCAGCTCGCACGCCGTCGGACCGCGCAGATCGGCGCACGTGACGTCGGTCAGCAGCCGCAGGCGCACCTGCCCGACCACCGGCGGCGGCCATTCGTCCTCCCCCGCCAGGCCCGTGGTCTGCTCGGACATCCGCACGCGGGTGCGCCGCGGCGCTCCGATCGAGGTCAGCGAGTTCTCGCCCGTGGCATCCATGATCTGCTCGTCGGTGCCACGCTGGTTCGTCTGCCCCATGCGTCCGTTCGCCGAGGCGATCGTCGCGTCGACGCTGATCTGACCGGCGAAGTCCCAGGCGCCGTACATGCCCAGATGCACCCGCAGCCAGAGCGCATCGTCGAACTCGAGGAACATCTGCTTGCCGACGGCCCGCACACGGGTG
>NZ_LMPK01000033.1:67028-77968 GCF_001423825.1 Microbacterium sp. Leaf351 | reverse complement strand
CCCGCCGGCCGACCACGTTCACCGCGAACTGACGGGCGATGCGATGGACGGAGTGTCCTTCGGGCATCGGCCGATCAGCCCGCTTCCGGATCGAACGAGCTCGACGCGTCGGCAACGACGTCGGCGACGCCCTGGCCCGCGCGGGGATCGGGCAGCAGCGACCCGTCGCGCTCGAAGTCGGCGATCTGCGCGATGCGGCGCACGTGGCGCTCCTCGCCCGAGAACGGCGTCGCGATGAACGTGTCGATGAGCGAGACGACCTCGTCGTAGGTGTGCTGACGTGCACCGATCGAGATCACGTTCGCATCGTTGTGCTCGCGCGCCAGCTCGGCCGTCGCGGTGTTCCACACGAGGGCGGCACGGATGCCGTCCACCTTGTTCGCGGCGATCTGCTCGCCGTTGCCGGACCCGCCGAACACGATGCCGAGCGTGTCGACGCCCGCCGCCTGATCGCGCACGACCGCCTGCGCCGCACGGATGCAGAACGCCGGGTAGTCGTCGACGGGGTCGTAGCTGATCGGCCCGTGGTCGACGACGTCGTGACCGGAGTCGCGGAGGTGCTGCTGAAGCTGGACGGAGAAGTCGAGGCCGGCGTGGTCGGTCGCGATGTGGATGCGCATGAGGACGATCCTAGGGAGCGATGCCCGCGGCGGCGGGCTTGAATCCGGCGCGGACGTTCTCACAGCACGCGGGGCGGCACACGTCGAACCACGGACCGAGATCGGTGCGGTGCGGCCGGTCGGCGGCCACGGTGCCCTCGAGGCGCTCGACCACCAGGTCGACGAGACCCGCGACATAGGCCGGATCGACACCGGGCGTGCGGGTGCGGACCGCACGCAGGCCCGCCTCGGCCGCGGCATCCAGAGCCTCGGTGTCGAGGTCCCACTTGACCTCCATGTGGTCGCTCACGAAGCCGAGCGGCACGATCGCGACGGCCTCCACTCCCTGCGCGGGCAGCGACTCGATCACATCGCACACGTCGGGCTCGAGCCACGGCTGGGTGGGCGGTCCGGAACGCGACTGGAAGACGAGCTCCCACCTGACGGCCTGTGCCGACGGGATCGCGTGCGCGACATCTGCCATGACGACCTCGGCCACCGCGCGATGCTGCGCCGCGTACGCGCCACCCTCGCCGAAGTCGACGTCGCGCGGACCCGAACGCTCGGCATCCGCGGTCGGCACGGAGTGGGTCGAGAAGAGCACCCGGATCTTCTCGGGGGCAACCCCGTCGGCGAGGAAGCCCGCGATCGCCTCCCGCACCCCATCGACGAACGGTGCGACGAAGCCGGGGTGGTCGAAGAACTGGCGCACCTTGTCGATCGTCACAGTGCCCGCGAGGCCGGTCTCGGTGAGCACGCGCGCGAAGTCCTCGCGGTACTGACGGCAGCTCGAGAACGAGCTGTATGCGCTCGTCGCCACCGCGATGAGCGTCGTGTGGCCGGCCTCGGCGGCAGCGGTGACAGCCTCATCGAGATAGGGCGTCCAGTTGCGGTTGCCCCAGTAGACCGGCAGGCGGATGCCGCGCGCGGCGAGCTCCGCCTCGAGCGCCGCCTTCAACGCGCGGTTCTGCGCATTGATCGGACTGATGCCATCGAAGTGCCGGTAGTGATGAGCGACCTCTTCCAGCCTCTCGTCGGGGATGCCGCGTCCGCGCGTGACGTTGCGCAGGAACGGAATGACGTCGTCCTGGCCCTCGGGCCCGCCGAACCCCGCGAGCAGGATCCCGTCGTAGGCCACCGGCTCCTCGATGTGGGCGGCGCCGCCGCCGGCGGCGGCGGAGGCGAAGGGCACGGATGTCTCGTCGGAGGTGATGCTCACGCGTCCATCCTCGCACCGCCATCCCGGTCATCGCTCGGTCCGCGTCAGTGCCGCGGCGTAGGGTGGAGGGGTTGTCGCCGGCGCCACCCGCGTCAGGAGCGACGTCCCCCTCGACCCACGGGAGAACCGACGTGCCTGGAGAGAACCTCACCCGCATCGAAGCGCAGGAGCGCCGCGCAATCGTCGACACCACCGCCTACGCGGTCGTGCTCGACCTGACCACCGGGCCGGAGGTGTTCCGCTCGACGACGACCGTCACGTTCACGGCCACGGCCGGGGCATCCACCTTCATCGACCTCATCGCCCGCACGGTGCACTCGGTCACCCTCAACGGACGCGCGCTCGACGCCGCGGCCGTGTTCGCTGACTCGCGCATCCAGCTCGACGGGCTCGAGGCCGAGAACACCCTCGTCGTCGATGCCGACGCGCTCTACACCAACACCGGCGAGGGACTGCATCGCTTCGTCGACCCCGTCGACGGCGAGGTGTACCTGTACTCCCAGTTCGAGGTGCCCGACTCGCGCCGCGTGTTCGCGGCGTTCGAGCAGCCCGACCTCAAGGCGACGTTCCAGTTCACCGTCACCGCGCCGGCGGCGTGGAAGGTCATCTCGAACTCCCCCACCCCCGAGCCGGTCGTCGACGGCGACGCCGCCACCTGGACGTTCGAGCCGACCCCGCGCATCTCCTCCTACATCACGGCGCTCATCGCGGGACCGTACGAGTCGACGTTCTCCGAGCTGACGAGCGCCTCCGGCCGCGTCATCCCGCTCGGCGTGTACGCCCGTAAGAGCCTGTGGGGATTCCTCGACGCCGACTACGTCTTCGAGAAGACCCGTCAGGGCTTCGCGTACTACGAGGAGAAGTTCGGCGTCCCCTACCCGTTCGCGAAGTACGACCAGCTGTTCGTGCCGGAGTTCAACGCGGGCGCGATGGAGAACGCGGGCGCGGTGACGTTCACCGAGACCTACGTCTTCCGCTCCAAGGTGACCGATGCCATCAAGGAGCGTCGCGTCGTCACGATCCTGCACGAGCTCGCCCACATGTGGTTCGGCGACCTCGTGACGATGAAGTGGTGGAACGACCTCTGGCTGAACGAGTCGTTCGCCGAGTGGGCCTCGACGATCGCGACCGCCGAGGCCACCGAATGGACCGAGGCCTGGACCACGTTCAACGCCATGGAGAAGACCTGGGCCTACCGTCAGGACCAGCTGCCCTCGACCCACCCCGTGTTCGCCGAGATCACCGACCTCGAGGACGTGCAGGTCAACTTCGACGGGATCACGTACGCCAAGGGCGGCTCGGTGCTCAAGCAGCTCGCCGCCTGGGTCGGTATCGATGCGTTCTTCGCGGGCGTCGGCGCGTACTTCCGGAAGCACCAGTGGTCGAACACGGAGCTGCGCGACCTGCTGGTCGAGCTCGAGGCCACCAGCGGCCGCGAGCTGACCGAATGGTCGAAGAAGTGGCTGGAGACCGCGGGCGTGAACACCCTCAGTCCCGTCATCGAGGAGGACGAGTCGGGAGTGATCACCCGCTTCGCGATCGCGCAGACCGCCCCCGCCGACTACCCGACCATCCGCCCCCACCGTCTGGGTGTGGGCTTCTACCAGCACCAGGGCGGCGCCCTCGTGCGCGTGCACCACGTCGAGCTCGACGTGGACGGCGATCTCACCGAGGTGCCGGAGCTCGCCGGTCTCGCGCGCCCCGACCTCGTGCTGCTCAACGACGAGGACCTCGCCTACGCGAAGATCCGCCTCGACGAGCGCTCGCTGAAGACCGCGATCGCCCACCTCGCCGACATCAGCGACCCGCTCGCCCGCTCCCTCGTGTGGGGCGCGGCCTGGGACCAGACGCGCGACGCGGAGGCCGCGGCATCCGACTACGTCGACCTCGTGCTCGGCAACATCGGCACCGAGACGGAGTCGACCACGATCCGCACGACGCTGGCGCAGCTGCTGCTCGCGGCGACCGCGTACGTCGCCCCCGCGACCCGTGAGGCCACCCGCGTGCGGGTCGCCGACACGCTGTGGGAGCTCGCGCAGGGCGCTGCCGCCGGCAGCGACAGCCAGCTGCAGTTCACCACCGCGTTCGCCTCCGCCGCGGCCACCCGCACCCAGCACGAGACCGTGCGGGCGCTGCGCGACGGCGTGATCGCGCTCGACGGCCTCGAGATCGATGCGGACCTCTCGTGGGCCCTCCTCGTCTCGCTCGCCGCGGGTGGGCTGGTCACCGCGGCCGACATCGACGACGCACTCGCCGCGGACAACACCGCAAAGGGTGCCGAGCTCGCCGCACAGGCCAAGGCGGCACTGCCCGACGCGGCGTCGAAGCAGCTCGCGTGGGACTCGCTCGTCGGCAAGGCCGACCTTCCGAACACGATCGTGCGCTCCGCCGCGCTCGGCTTCGTGCACCCGGCGGGTCGCGACCTGCTCGACGCGTTCGTCGCGCCCTACTTCGAGAACCTGCTGCCGATCTGGGGCTCGCGCACCTACAAGATCGCCGAGTACCTCATCGCGGGCCTCTACCCGGCGCCGCTCGCGAACGCCGCGCTGCGCGACGCGACGCAGGCCTGGCTCACGGCGAACGCCGACGCGCCCGCGGCGCTGCGCCGCCTCGTGAACGAGAACCTCGCGGGTGTCGAGCGGGCGCTGCGCGTGCAGGAACGCGACGCGGAGTGATCTGACAGACGGATGCCCCGGCCCACCCAGGTGCGGCCGGGGCATCCGTCGTTAGGCTGGACCTGATGTGGAATCTCGCCGACACTCCGGCCGCTGAAGGCGGCATCGACTGGGCGGGGCTGGGCACCGCCATCGTGACCTGGCTGATCGCCGCGGGCTGGAACCTGCTCGCCGTCGTCATCGTCGTGGTCGTCTCGATCGTGGTGGTGTGGGTGCTGCGACGGCTGATCCGCCGCATCGTCACGCGCATCGTCAACGGCGCGAAGGAGAAGGCGCACGTCGACGACACACAGGCGCTCGACCGGTCGCCGCTCGCGGCCGTGAGGCTTGTGCAGCGCACGCGCACGCTCGGGTCGATCCTGTCGAACATCGTGAACGTCACGGTCGTGATCATCGCGGCGCTGTTGATCGTCAACATCCTCGCGCCGACGGCCCTCGGGTCGCTCACCCTGCTGACCGCGGCACTCGGTGCGGGCCTCGGTTTCGGCGCGCAGAACATCGTCAAGGATGTGCTCAACGGCATCTTCCTGGTCGCCGAGGATCAGGTGGGCATCGGCGACGTCGTCGACCTCGGGCTGGCGACCGGAGTCGTCGAGTACGTGAGCGTGCGCATCACCCACGTGCGTGACGTGAACGGCACTCTCTGGTACGTGCGCAACGGCGAGATCACGCGCATCGGCAACATGTCGCAGGGCTGGTCTCGCGTGATCATCGACCTGGCCGTCCCTGTCGACGCCGACGTCGCGGAGGTCGAGAAGCACATGCTCGAGGCGGCCCGCGCGCTCGCGAAAGACCCGAAATGGCGCACCCGCATTATCGAGCAGCCGGAGATCTGGGGTCTCGAGTCGATCACCGGCGACGCACTCGTCATCCGGCTCGTCATGAAGACGCGGTCGAACGCGAAAGACGACGTCGCGCGCGAGCTGCGGATGCGCCTCAAGCGCGCGGTCGACGAGATGGGCATCAGACTCCCGCAGCTGAACTCGATCATGCTGTCGGGGCTCGAAGGCGCCGGTCGCGTACGCGGCGCCAACCCGCCCCGTACCCGGCCGAATCCGGTGGTCGAGCGACCGGTCTGGAAAGCGAAGCGCACGGCCGCCGAGGCATCCGATGAGGCACCGGAGCCGAAGGGTCCGATCACGAAGCCGTCCCCGACGGATGCTGCAACGCGGCGCCCCGTCGAGAAGAAGCCGCGCACGCGCCCCGCTCCGAAGGACGAGAGCACGGGCGAGAAGGACGAGACACCATGAGCGAGCCCTCCCCCGACGCCCCGTCCCTGTTCGAGCAGATGGGCGGACGCCCGGCCTTCGCCCGGCTCGTCGACACGTTCTACCGCGGCGTCGCCGAAGACGACGTGCTGCGGCCGATGTACCCCGAAGAGGATCTGGAGCCCGCCAAGGAGCGTCTGCTGCTGTTCCTCGAGCAGTATTGGGGCGGACCGTCGACCTACAGCGAACAGCGCGGGCACCCCCGCCTGCGGATGCGGCATATGCCGTTCCACGTGAACGCGGACGCCCGCGACCGGTGGCTGGCCCACATGCGCGACGGCGTCGACGATCTCGACCTGCCGCCCCTGCTCGAGGCCACACTGTGGGACTATCTCCAACGGGCCGCGTTCGCGATGGTGAACACGTTCGAGCCCACCCCCGGAGCACCGACGAAGGAGTCGTGATGACCGCACCCGTGACCCCCTCTACCGATGTCCTCGTGATCGGATGGGGGCTCGCGGGACTCGTCGCGACCGCCGAAGCGGTGCGACGCGGCAAGCGGGTCGTGATCGTCGACCAGGAGCCGCGCACGAACCTCGGCGGACAGGCGTGGTGGTCGTTCGGGGGCCTGTTCCTCGTCGACTCGCCCGAACAGCGACGGCTGGGCATCCGAGACAGCCTCGAGCTCGCCCGCCAGGACTGGTTCGCGACGGCAGGCTTCGACCGCGACGACGACGCGTGGCCTCGACGATGGGCGGAGGCCTACCTCGACTTCGCCGCGGGCGAGAAGCGCGCGTGGCTGCACGATCTCGGCGTGCGCATCTTCCCCGTGGTCGGCTGGGCGGAGCGGGGCGGCTACACGGCGCTCGGCCCGGGCAATTCCGTGCCCCGCTTCCACATCACGTGGGGCACGGGACCCGGCATCGTCGCCCCGTTCGAGCGCGCGGTGCTCGCCGCCGAGGCGGACGGCCTGGTGACGATCCTTCCCCGCCACCGCGTCGCCGAGCTGATCACCGAGTCGGGTGCGGTGGTCGGCGCGCGGGGCGACATCCTCACCGATTCGGATGCCGCGCGCGGCGTCGCCTCGACCCGCGAGGTCGCGGGCGCGTTCGAGGTGCGGGCGACGGCGACGATCGTGTCGTCCGGCGGCATCGGCGGCAATCACGACGCGGTGCGTCGCATGTGGCCCGACCGGCTCGGTACGCCGCCGTCGACGATGGTGACGGGCGTGCCCGCCTACGTCGACGGACGGATGATCGACACGGCCGGAGCCGCGGGGGCGCGCCTCATCAACCGCGACCGCATGTGGCACTACGTGGAGGGCATCCAGAACTGGAACCCGATCTGGCCGGGCCACGGCATCCGCATCCTGCCCGGTCCCTCGTCGATCTGGCTCGACGCGACCGGTCACCGGCTCCCCACGCCGCTCTTCCCGGGCTTCGACACGCTCGGCACGCTCGCTCACCTGCGCACGACCGGCCACGATCACTCCTGGTTCGTGCTCTCCCAGAAGATCATCGAGAAGGAATTCACGCTCTCGGGGAGCGAGCAGAACCCCGATCTGACCGGCAAGGACATCGGGCTGCTCGTGCGGTCGCGTCTCGGCAAGGGCGCCGCCGCACCCGTGCAGGCCTTCCTCGACCACGGCGCCGACTTCGTGGTGCGCGACACCCTCGACGACCTGCTGGCCGGCATGCGGGCCCTGCCCGGCGGCGACGCGCTGGATGCCGAGGCCGCACGCGCGGAGGTCATCGCGCGCGACCGCGAGCTGGCGAACCCGTTCACGAAGGACGCGCAGGTCGCGATGCTGCGCTCTGCGCGGTCGTTCCGCGGCGACCGGCTCATCCGCACCGCCACGCCGCACCCGATCCTCGATCCCCGGTCGGGTCCGCTCATCGCCGTGAAGCTGCACGTGCTCACCCGCAAGTCCCTCGGTGGCATCGAGACCGATCTCGACTCGCGCGCCCTGGGCGCGGACGGGACGCCGATCCCGGGCCTCTACGCCGCGGGTGAAGCTGCGGGGTTCGGCGGCGGCGGTGTGCACGGGTACCGTGCGCTCGAGGGCACGTTCGTGGGTGGATGCCTCTTCTCGGGTCGTGCCGCGGGGCGGGCGGCATCCCGCGCGGTGTGACGAGCCGTCAGCTACCGGTGCGGCGCACGGCGGTCATCGACGGCCGCCGCGGAACCCGCAGCAGCACGTGTCCGCGCGCCAGGCTCACCCGGCGCCACCCGTCTGCCTGGAACACCACCGCCTGTTCGTCGCCCCCGATGAAACCGAGAGCGAAGGCCGCGAACGCGACGCCCCGCGGCATCCCGTCGAGTTCGGCGTCGCCGACCGACCAGATCGTCGCGCGGGTCGAGCGTACGACGTCCTCCCCCGGGTTGTGGGGCAGCGCCTCGGCGACGGCGGTCATCCCGCCCTGGGCGATGCGCGCGACCGTTGACGCAGACACGGATGCGACCCGCTCCCACCCGCCCTGGGGCGGCGCGATGCCCGCCCACGCGGCGCGCACGGCGGACGCGGGCAGTGAGACCTCGGTGTCGACGGATGCCGCGGCGAGCCCGGTCGCCTCGACCACCAGGTCACACTCCAACTCGGCGTCCACCGGGAGGATGCGCAGGGCCAGCACCGTCGGGGCCGCGTCGAGCAGGGTGCGCGGTGCCAGCACCGCCGTCGACATCACGAGGTGTCCCCCGGCAGCCTGCAGACGCACGGCCGCGTCGGTGTCGAGGGTCGCCGCGCGACGCGCGAAGGTGAGGGCGTCCGCCGCGGCATGGGCGTCCGGGAAGACGAGGCGGGGAGACATCCGCTCTAAACTACCAAGCGGCCCGCGGAGGCCTCGGGAGGAGCGGCATGTCCGAGAGCGAAGCGATCGCACGGTGGCGTGAGGACCCGGTGGCGGGGCTGCTGGGGGTATTCGACCTCACCGACACGGGCGCGCGCACGACAGAGGACATCTTCACGGCGTCGTCGCACTTCATGCCGAGTGGTCGCATCTTCGGCGGGCAGGTGCTCGCGCAGTCGATGCTCGCCGCCTCCCGCACGGTCGGGGACGACCGTGTCATCCACTCGATGCACGGCTACTTCCTCCGGCCCGGAGACGCGTCGCAGGACATCACGCTCTCCGTCGACCGCATCCACGACGGCCGGTCGTTCTCGACCCGCCGCACCCAGGCGTACCAGGGCGGCGCCCCGATCCTGTCGATGATCGCGTCGTTCCAGGTGCCGGACGACGGGCTGGAGCACGCGGCATCCTTCGACTGGGACGTGCCGTCCCCCGAGGAGCTCGGTGACCAGGAGACAGCGCTCACGCGCGTGACGTCGTTCAGCGGGCTGCGTCTGACCGATCGTCCCATCGAACTGCGCTACGTCGAGGGGCCCGTCTACATGCGGGTCGACGGTGCGCACGTGCCGCACCAGGCGGTGTGGGCGCGACTGCGGCGGCCGATCGGCGACGATCCGCTGCTGCATCGGGCTGCGCTCGCGTACCTCAGCGACCTGAGCATCCAGGAGTCGATCCTGCGTGCGCACGGCATCGCGTGGGCCACGCCGGGGATGAAGGTCGCGAGCCTCGACCACGCCATGTGGTGGCATCGTGACGGACGCGTCGACGATTGGGTGCTCTACGCGCAGGAGTCGCCGAACGCCCGCGGCGGGCGGGGGCTGGCGACCGGCCGCATCTACACCCGCGACGGCGACCTGCTCGCCTCGACGGCGCAGGAGGTCATGGTGCGACTTCCCGTCAGCGACGGTGCGCGTAGCTGATCGAAGGGCCCGCGTACGGCTCCCACGCGGCACGAAGGGTCTCGGGCAGGCGCACGGGTCGCCCGCTCACCGGGTCGACGAGCACGATCACCGCGGATGACTTCGCGTACAGCTTCTGCTCGCCGCCCGTCGCGGGGCTGAACACCTCGTAGCAGACCTCGACGCTCGATCCGCCGACCGTGCCGAACCACAGCTGCACGTCCAGCGGGTTGCGCTGGTAGGGCACGGGCAGCAGGTACTCGATCTCCTGCCGCGCGATGAGCGTCATCGGTCCGCCGTCCTCGACGGATGCCGGCAGCACCGCGGTGGGTGGGGCATCTTCCCCGTCTCCGGGCAGCCAGAAGGCACGCACGCGCGCCTCCTCGAGGAGCTTGAGCATCGCCGTGTTGTTGACGTGGTTGTACGCGTCGAGGTCTCCCCATCGCAGATGGATGGGGATGTGGACGCGCCTATGCGCGGCCCCGGACGGCTCGTCAGTCACGCGTCAGCTTGCGGTAGGTGGAGCGGTGGGGGTTGGCCGCATCGGCGCCGAGCCGCTCGATCTTGTTCTGCTCGTAGGCCTCGAAGTTGCCCTCGAACCAGTACCACCGGTCGGGGTCCTCATCGGTGCCCTCGTAGGCGAGGATGTGCGTCGCGATGCGGTCGAGGAACCACCGGTCGTGGGTGATCACGACGGCGCATCCCGGGAACTCGAGCAGTGCGTTCTCGAGCGACTGCAGCGTCTCGACGTCGAGGTCGTTCGTCGGCTCGTCGAGCAGCAGCAGGTTGCCGCCCTGCTTGAGGGTGAGCGCGAGGTTCAGGCGGTTGCGCTCACCACCGGAGAGCACGCCGGACTTCTTCTGCTGGTCGGGCCCCTTGAAACCGAACTTCGAGACGTAGGCGCGCGACGGGATCTCGGTCTTGCCGACGGTGATGATGTCGAGTCCGTCGGAGACGACCTCCCAGAGCGTCTTCTCCGGGTCGATGCCCGCACGGGACTGGTCGACGTAGCTGATCTTGACCGTCTCGCCGATCTTCAGATCTCCTCCGTCGAGCGGCTCGAGACCGACGATCGTCTTGAACAGCGTCGTCTTTCCGACGCCGTTCGGGCCGATGACGCCGACGATGCCGTTCGGCGGGAGACTGAAGCTCAGTCCGTCGATGAGCGACCGGCCGTCGAAGCCCTTCTGGAGCTTCTTCGCCTCGATCACGACACTGCCGAGGCGCGGCCCCGGCGGGATCTGGATCTCCTCGAAGTCGAGCTTGCGGGTGCGCTCGGCCTCCGCGGCCATCTCCTCATAGCGCGCGAGACGGGCCTTCGACTTCGCCTGGCGGCCCTTCGCGTTCGAACGGACCCAGTCGAGCTCTTCGGCCAGGCGCTTCGCGAGCTTGGCATCCTTCTTGCCCTGCACGTCGAGTCGTTCGGCCTTCTTCTCGAGGTAGGTCGAGTAGTTGCCCTCGTAGCCGATGAGCCGGCCGCGGTCGACTTCGGCG
>NZ_LMPK01000033.1:64684-67010 GCF_001423825.1 Microbacterium sp. Leaf351 | reverse complement strand
ACTTCTGCAGGTGCTGCTCGAGCCAGAGCACGCTCTCGGCGTCGAGGTGGTTGGTGGGCTCATCGAGCAGGAGCAGGTCGGGCTTCTGCAGTAGCAGCTTCGTCAGCGCGACGCGTCGCTTCTCACCGCCCGAGAGAGGAGCGATCGCCGCATCTCCGGGCGGGGTGCGCAATGCATCCATCGCCTGCTCGAGCTGCGAGTCGAGGTCCCACGCGTCGGCCGCGTCGATCTCCTCCTGCAGGACGCCCATCTCGGCGAGCAGAGCGTCGAAGTCGGCGTCGGGGTCTGCCATGAGGCCGGAGATCTCGTTGAAGCGGTCGAGCTTCGCCTTGATGGCGATGCCGTCCTGGATGTTCTCGAGCACCGTCTTGCTCTCGTCGAGCTCGGGCTCCTGCATGAGGATGCCGACGGTGAACCCGGGGCTGAGCTTCGCGTCGCCGTTCGAGGGGTGGTCGAGACCGGCCATGATCTTGAGGATCGTCGACTTGCCGGCACCGTTGGGACCGACCATGCCGATCTTCGCGCCGGGGAGGAACGCCATCGTGACGTCGTCGAGGATGAGCTTCTCGCCGACGGCCTTGCGGGCGCGGACCATCTGGTAGATGTATTCAGCCATAGCCGCCCCAGTCTACGGGGGCGAGAGTCGCCGCGTCGGACGGTGCTGACGGGCTACCAGTTGATCGGACGGGTCTGTCCGATCAGGCAGCCGCCGGAAACGAGGCCCGGGGCGACCTCTGTCACCGGACTCGCGATGGTCGGGCCCACCTGTCCGATCAGACATTCGTCGCCGAGACGAACGGAGAACTGAAGGCTCTCGACTGCGCGTCCGATCGTGGTCTCATCGTTCGTGACCTGCATGTCGGCCTTCGAGAAGCCGTCGGCGACCAACGCGTCGATGTAAGCCCTGCCGTGAACCTGATCCGGACCGCTCCATACGCTCGCCACCGTCTGGGCGAAGATCGGCAGGTTCTGCTGAGCCGTGCCTCCCGGGACGAACGCCACTGGTCCCGATGCCGTCGGGGTGGACGTCGGCGTAGCCGACGACACCGCGACGGACGGAGTCGGAGATGGAGCCGGTGTGGAGGTGCACCCCGCGAGAAGAGCGAGCGCCCCCGCCGCGCAACCGGCGGCGATCAGTTGCACGGAGGAGCGGAACCGGGTCACAGCGGGAGTCTAACCGGGGCCGAACTCAGAACGGCGTCGCGACGTTGTCGCCGACAGGCTCTCGGCTCGGAGCCCCGGCGCTCTCGTCGCCCGGCAGGGCCCAGGAGGACTCGGAGTCATCCGGCGCGCCCTCGACGACCGCGGCGACATGGTCGCGCACGAAACTGGTCGTACCCCAGCGCAGGTCGTGGCCGATCGCATCGGCTTCGATCTCCGGTGACACGCCCTTTCGCGTGCCATTGTCCCATTCCCGCAGGCGCAGCCGTCCGTGGACGATGACGCGGTCACCCTTCTGCAGCGACCCGTGGGCATGATCTCCCAGCGCGCGGAACGCCGACACCGTGTACCAGTTCGTGTCGCCGTCGATCCACGCCTGCCGCTGTCGGTCGTAGCGCCGATCGGTTGCCGCCACCCGCAGCGTGGTGACAGTGAGGCCATCGGCGACCGTACGGCGTTCGGGGATGCCGGCCACGTTTCCGATGACGGTGATGTGCTCAGACATGAGGTGCTCCTTCCCGGTGCGGAGACCGTCCCCGCACCGGTCGCGACGCCCGGGTGCCCGCCGGACGTCGCGACCGGGACCAGCCTCATACGGGGACGGGCGCGGCATCCGCCTGACCCCGAGGCCAGGGGGAACCGCGCCCGTTGTGTGCGCTGGGGAGGAAGCCGCGTTCAGGCCTCGACGTACTCCGCGAAGCGCGCGCGTACCTTGTTCACCTTCGGAACGGCGACCGCCAGGCAGTAGCCCTGCGTCGGGTTCTTCGCGAAGAAGTCCTGGTGGTAGTCCTCCGCGGGGTAGAACTCCCCGAGCGGCTCGATCGTCGTGACGATCCCGCCGTCCCACCACTCCGACGCCCGATCACGAGCCGCTTCGAACAGCTCGCGCTGCGCGTCGTCGGCGGGGAACATCGCGCTGCGATACTGCGTGCCGATGTCGTTGCCCTGCCGATTGAGCTGACGAGGGTCGTGCATCGTGAAGAACGCATCCAGGATCACGTCGGCGGGCACCACATCGGGTTCGAACGTGACGGCCACAGCCTCGGCGTGTCCCGTGGCTCCCGTGCACACCTGCTCATACGTCGGATGGGGCCGCCGCCCGCCGGTGTAACCGGAGACGACCGAGCTCACGCCCCGCAGCGAGCGATATGCCGCGTCGAGGCAC
>NZ_LMPK01000033.1:63736-64657 GCF_001423825.1 Microbacterium sp. Leaf351 | reverse complement strand
CCCTCGTCTCCCCTGTTCCCGGCGCCGATGTCCGTGGTCGAAGCTATGTTCGAACCACGGAGGCATCATGACGACGACACCACGACAGGATGACGGCATCGCGCGCGCCGCGGCAGACCTCTGGCGCGTGCTGCGTGCCGACGGCACGATTGCGGGGCACGTGCGCCGCGTGCGTGACGGGCACGACGACCTCTGGGTGACCCTGCGCTATCGGGCCGGCGCTGGGTTCGTCGAGATGGGCCGCTTCCGCGACCGTGCCGTGGCAATGGATGTCGCTCGTGCCGGTTGAGAGGTCAGATCACCGCATCGAGTCGGTCCATGCCCATCACCGGCGACATCGCGCGTACGTCGCGCCAGCACTGCGCCAGCACTCCCACCGCGCGCTCGAGCACGTCGGCGGTGGCGGTGAACGGCACGCGCAGATATGTGTCGTGTCCACCGTCCACCGAGAATCGCGGGCCGGGCGAGAGAAGCATCCCGCGCGCACGGGCCGCCAGCACCACGTTGCCGCTCAGCGGTGCACCGAGGTCGATCCAGAGCGCCACTCCGCCCTTCACATCGGGTACCGACCACTCCGGCAGCAGAGACCCGACGCCGTCGACGACCGTGTCGCGACCCGCACGCAGCACGTGGGCCCGCTGGGCGACCACCTCGTCGTACCGATCCATCACCCGGGCGGCGATCGCCTGGTCGAGGTCGGGGGTGCCGAGCTCGGCGGCGAATCGCGCGGCGATGAGTCGGCGGATGAGCGAGGTCTCCGCGCGGATCCAACCGATGCGCAACCCTCCCCAGACGGTCTTGCCGAGCGACCCGACGCGAACGATGTCGAGGCCGGGAACGTCGAGACCGAACAGCGGTGCACGGTCGAAGGGCTCCACAGAGAGGTCTGCAGTCGTGTCGTCCACGACCACGGTGGTGCCC
>NZ_LMPK01000033.1:45839-63709 GCF_001423825.1 Microbacterium sp. Leaf351 | reverse complement strand
TCTGGAAGTCGGGCATCAGGTATGCGGCCACGGGCACGGTGCGGGCGAAGGCCTGTCCAGCTCTGTCGAGGTCCCATCCGCCGCCCGTCGACACCGGGATGCCGACGAGCCGACCGCCTGCACGGCGGAACGCCTCCGCCGCATGCGGATAGGTCGGCGTCTCGAACACGACACGGTCGCCGCGCGTGACCAGAACGGTCGCGAGGAGCGCGATCGCGCTCTGCGCGCCCGTCGTCACGATGATCTGCTCGGCCACCGTCGGCAGGCCGCGGGCGCTGTAGTTCGCGGCGATCGCGGCACGCAGATCCGCTCGCCCCACCACGTCGTAGCCGGGCCGCGCCACCAGTGATGCGGCGTCGGTCGCGGCTTCTGCGATCACCCCGGGCAGTCCCGGCCACGCCGGCGGACTCGCCTGCTGCAGATCGAGGGCGAAATCGTCTGGCGCGATGGTGCGACGCATTCCCTCGCCGCCGCCGAGCGGCTCCGTCACGCTGCCCGATCCCCGTTGGCTGCGGATGTGGCCCGAGTCGCGCAGACTCCGGTAGGCCGCCGCGACCGTGGTGCGGCTCAGAGCGAGCGCCGCTGCGAGTTCGCGCTCTGCGGGCAACTGGGTGCGAGAGGCGAGACGACCGTCGAGGCAGAGCAGCCGGACGGCATCGGCGAGAGCCTCGTACGCGGGTTCGCTGGTGCGCCAGACACCGAGAGCGGCTACGAGGCCACGAGCCGAAATTCGCGAGTCCATGCGGCCACGTTACTCATATTGGACTGGTGCACAAAGTCCACCTGTGCGCTGAGATGGAGGAATGACCCGCCGCATCCTCGCCCTCATCGTCGGATTGGCCCTCTACGGCGCGGGAGATGCTTTCGCGATCCGCGCCGGTCTGGGAGTCGATCCGTGGACAGCCTTCGCGCAGGGCCTCTCCCTGCACACGGGCATCGGTGTCGGCTGGATCACGAACATCGTGGGTCTGCTCGTGCTGCTGCTCTGGATCCCGCTGCGGCAGCGGCCCGGCATGGGCACGGTCGCGAACATCCTCCTGCTCGGCACCGTCATGCAGGCCACGCTCGCGATCGTGCCTCCGGTCGAGGGCATCGTGGTGCAGTTCGCGCTGCTCATCGGTGGAACGCTGCTGGTCGCGCTCGCGACGGGCATCTACATCGGCGCGGGATTCGGGCCCGGGCCGCGAGACGGCCTGATGACAGGAATGAACACGCGGCTCGGGTGGCCGATCTGGGTGTGCCGCGCGATCGTCGAGCTCACCGTGCTCGCGATCGGCTGGCTGCTCGGCGGCACGGTCGGCATCGGCACCGTCATCTTCGCCCTCGCGATCGGGCCGCTCGTGCACCTGAGCATGGCGCGCTTCGCGCGAGTGCGCCACGACGGCGGCGCCGAGGCATCCACTGCGCAGTCACCCATCGAGGAGGACTCGACAGCGCAGACGTGCCCCCGACAGGACTCGAACCTGCAACCGTCGGATTAGAAGGCCGATGCTCTATCCATTGAGCTACGGGGGCAGATCAAGACTACGGGAGCACTCGCCCCGCCACCCTGTCGCCGGGGCGAGCGTCGCCACCCCGCACTAGGATCGGTGCCATGGCAGGAACGGAAGGCGACCGGCTCGTCTGGATCGATTGCGAGATGACGGGGCTCGATCTGGAGGTCGATCAGCTCGTCGAGATCGCTGTGATCGTGACCGACTTCGAGCTCACCCCGCTCGACGAGGGCTTCCAGGTCGTGATCAAGCCCGACGCATCCGCTCTGGCGCACATGAACGATTTCGTCACCGGGATGCACCGCACCTCGGGTCTGCTCGACGAGATCCCCGAGGGGATCACCGTCGCCGAGGCCGAGTTCCAGGCGCTCGAGTACATCCAGCGCTTCGTGCCGCAGGAGGGGAAGGCCCCGCTCGCCGGCAACACGATCGGCACCGATCGCATGTTCCTGGCTCGCTACATGCCCCGCCTCGACCGATGGCTGCACTACCGCAATGTCGACGTGTCGAGCATCAAGGAACTCTCCCGCCGCTGGTATCCCCGCGCCTACTTCAACGCTCCGTCGAAGGACGGCGGCCACCGCGCTCTCGCCGACATCCGCGAGTCGATCCGCGAACTGGCGTACTACCGCTCGGCGGTGTTCGTGCCGGCGCCCGGCCCCTCCTCCGACGATGCGCGCGCTGCCGCGCAGGCGGCGGTGTCGTCGTTCGCGTCCGGGGTGTGAGAGAATCTTGAGGTTGTCCCGAGATCTCGGGGCCATGGTGGCTATAGCTCAGTCGGTAGAGCACCTGGTTGTGGTCCAGGGGGTCGCGGGTTCAAGTCCCGTTAGCCACCCCACGTTCTCCCGCGACGGGAGCTGATCGATGATCGACCTCGATGTCGACGCGTTCGAGGCGCTCGTGACCGATGAGCTCGACCGACTTCCCGACGAGATGATCGACGGTCTCGACAACGTGGTGTTCGTCGTGGAGGACCGCGCCGCCGACGGCTCGCTCGACCTGCTCGGCCTTTATGACGGGTGGGCGCTGACCGAACGCGACCGCTACGGCATGGGTGAGCTTCCCGACCGCATCATCGTCTACCGCGAAGCGCATCTCGCCGTCTGCGACTCCGTCGACGAGCTCCGCGACGAGGTGCACACGACCCTCGTGCACGAGATCGCCCATTTCTACGGCATCGACGACGAGCGCCTGCACGAGCTGGGGTGGGCATGACGGGCACGGCGACCGAACTCGACCGCGACCTTGACATCGCCGGCGCGACCCGTAGCGAACGCCCCTGGCAGACGGTCGTATGGAACGACCCCGTCAACCTGATGAGCTACGTCGTGCACGTCTTCCGCACCTACTTCGGCTATCCCCCGCCGGTTGCCGAACGGCTCATGCTCGCCGTGCACCACGAGGGTCAGGCGATCGTGTCTGAAGGGCCACGAGAACTGATGGAACTGCACGCGCAAGCCATGCATGACTACGGCCTGTGGGCCACGATCCGGAAGAGCCCCGAATGACGACTCCTCGCCTGATCGTGCTTCAGCTGACCCGCATCGAAGCAGCCCACCTGCAGACGCTGGTGACGCAGTTCGCCGAGCTGGTCGAGGTGCGCGATGACGATGACCCCGCTGTGGCCCGGCTCACCCCGGACGCCTATCCCGACGACGCCCGCGCGGCGAGCGACTTCCGCGACGCGACGCAGGACGAGTTGCTGCGTCGTCGCTCCACCGACGCGGCCGTCGTCACCGATGCGCTCGACGAGCTCGGGCTCGAGGAGGCGATGGATGAGCCGGTCGAGCGTCAGATCGAGGAGGAGCTGATCACTCTCGATCCCGATCAGGCCGCGGCGTGGCTGCGCACCCTGGCGGCGATCCGCCTCGTGCTCGCGACACGACTCGGGGTCACGGACGAGGACTCACACGACGACCGGGATCCTCGATTCGGCATCTACGACTGGGTCGGATTCCGACTCGACGGACTCGTGAAGGCTCTCGACGAGATCTGACCCACGTCCCTAGACGACAGTGAACCTGTGGGTCGCCCACCGGCTCGGGTCGTCACGTCGCACGTGATCCTCATCCTGGGCCGCCCAGGTGTCCCAGTGCGGTGCGTACGCCTCGCCGTCACGAGCGAGGGCGCGTTCGCGGCGAACCTCAAGGGGCGCGTCGAGCCACACCCGCACGGCGGCCGTTGGCGCGGAGCGAGGGGTGAGCACGCCGCATCCTTCGATGATCACCGAGGTGTCCGACGCCACCTCATGCCACTCGGCAGCCCGCGCCGTCTGCCAGTCCCACCGCTGCCAGCGGCCGATCCCTCCCGTCGCGCGAGGCTCGAGAAGTTGGGATGCCACGGCCTCCGCACCGGCGCGCAGCCCCTCCCAGCCCGGGTAGATGTCGTCGAGCGCGACCACGGCGGCACCGCCGGCATGAGGCCACGCCGCGGCCAGCAGACGCGCGAGAGTCGACTTCCCGGCGCCGCTGCGGCCGTCGATCAACACCGTCAGAGGCAGGTCGGCGCGGGCGATCGCCGCCCCGAGCACCTCGGAGATCTGCGCGAGCGTGAGGGCTGCGACGCTACTTCTTGAGGGCGCGGATGACACGGCTCAGTGCGCGCCCGGACACGAACACGAGCGGGATCGCGACCGCGAGCAGCGACACCAGGTTCGGCTCGAAGCGCAGATCATCGCCACGACGGACGTACGCGCCGACGGGCACGCTGTATCCGCCGCCACCGCCGCCGCCGTTCCCCTCGGTGTCGGAGCCACCGCCGAACCCGGCCCAGGCGATCGCGACCGGGATGACGGTGACGCCGTCGAGGTCGTGAGGCTCTCCATAGGAGGCCTTCACGCCGAAGTTGGCGACCTGCTTGCCGAGATCGAGCACGAAGTTGGGCATATGCCCACGCTACCCGCCCAGGCGGGGCCGCGACACCCGGCCGTCATTCGGAGGCACGCGGCTTCGACGGCAACGAGCGTCCGCCTCGCACGTCGCCCAGCAGCGCGGCGCGCGTCACCGCGCCCCGCCCGAACTTGCCGGCGAGGCCGTCGAGTGCGCGTTCGACGTTGCGCCACTCCTCGTCGTCGTCCCACAGCAGTCCGGCGTCTGCGGCCGGGCGCAGCCGTTCCCCGCGCACGCCGACCAGCCGCACCGGCAGCGGGCGCTCCAGCGCACCGAACATGTCGAGCGCGGCCGCTCCGATGCGCTGCCCCACGGCCGTAGGGTCCGCGAGGGTCTGGCTGCGTGACAGCGTGCGGAAGTCGGCGAACCGCACCTTGATCGCCACCGTCGCGGCCTCGACACCGTGCGCACGCAGCCTCGCACCCACCCTGTCGGCGAGCCGACGGAACTCGGCGCGGAGCACGGCATCGTCGTCGATGTCGGTGTCGAACGTCTCCTCGTGCCCGATGCTCTTCTCGGTGCGCGTCGTCTGCACCTCGCGGGCATCGATCCCTCGCACGAGCTGCCACACCCGCTCCCCCATCGCCGCACCCAGCGCGCGCGTCAGGGTGTCGGCGGGCGCCTCGAGCACGTCGGCGACGGTGCGGAGTCCGCGCTGCTCCAGCGCCTCCGCGGCCTTGGGCCCGACGCCCCACAGGGCGCGCACCGGCCGTGGCGCGAGGAACCGCGCGGTATCGGCCTCCGCGACGATCAGCAGCCCGTCGGGCTTGCTGAGCGTCGACGCCATCTTCGCGACGTGCTTGGTGGCGGCGGCGCCGACACTGCAGGTGAGCCCGGTCTCATCCTTCACCCGCCGTCGCACCAGGCGCGCGATCGTTCCGGGCGAACCGAGCAGTCGCTGCGCGCCGCGGACGTCGAGGAAAGCCTCGTCGATCGACAGCGGCTCGACGAGCGGGGTCACCGAGCGGAACACCTCCATCACCCTCGCTGACAGCTCGAGATGGCGCGGGAAGTCGGGCGCGACGACCAGCGCCGCCGGGCACAGACGCAGCGCCTGACCGACCGGCATCGCCGACCGCACCCCGAACCGCCGCGCCTCATAGGACGCGCTCGAGACGACTCCGCGCCCCTCGGGTGCACCGATGATGATCGGCTTGCCGGCGAGGGTCGGATCATCGAGCACCGCGACCGACGCGTAGAACGCATCCATGTCGACGTGCAGGATGCCCGCACCGGTGTCGTCGGCATCGGGCGGCGACACGATTCGCCCCGACCCGTCACCTCGACCCATGCCCCGATTCTCGTCGGTGCCGCCGACATCCGACGGCACCGACGAGATGATCAGAGCGCGCCGGCGCGCTCCAGGATGAGTTCGCGCACGCGAGCCGCGTCGGCCTGGCCCTTCATGGCCTTCATCACGGCGCCGATGACGGCACCCGCGGCCTGCACCTTGCCGTCGCGGATCTTCTCCAGCACGTCGGGTTGGGCGACGAGCGCCTCGTCGATCGCCGCGATGAGGGCACCGTCGTCGCTCACGACTGCGAGCCCGCGCGCATCGACGACCTGCTGCGGCGTCCCCTCGCCGGCGATGACTCCCTCGAGCACCTGACGCGCGAGCTTGTCGGTGAGCGTGCCGGCGTCGACGAGCGCCTGCAGCGCGGCGACATCGGCCGGGGTGACCAGCTCGGATGCCTCACGCTCACCGGCGTTCGCGATGCGGGCGATCTCTCCCGTCCACCACTTCTTGGCCGCCGCGGGGGTCGTCCCGGACGCGACTGTCAGCTCGACCTGCTCGAGCAGGCCGCTGTTGCGGACATCCTGGAACTCCAGCTCGGTGAAGCCCCAGTCGGAGCGCAGCCGGCGACGCCGGGCGATCGGGGGCTCGGGCAGGTCGGCGCGCAGCTCGTCGATCAGCTCGATCGGCGGGGCGACAGGCAGCAGGTCGGGCTCGGGGAAGTAGCGGTAGTCGTCGGCATCCGACTTCGGTCGACCCGCCGACGTCGTGCCGGTGTCCTCGTGCCAATGGCGCGTCTCCTGCACGATCGTGCCGCCCCCGGCGAGGATGGCCGCTTGGCGCTGGATCTCGTAGCGCACGGCACGTTCGACGGAACGCGTCGAGTTCACGTTCTTCGTCTCCGTGCGGGTGCCGAGCTTCTCCTGACCGCGCGGGCGCAGCGACACGTTCGCGTCACACCGCAGGTTGCCACGCTCCATCCGCCCTTCCGAGACGCCGAGCGCCACGACGATGTCGCGGATCGCCTGCACGTACGCCTTCGCGATCTCGGGCGCACGATGCTCGGCGCCGAAGATGGGCTTCGTGACGATCTCGACCAGCGGCACGCCGGCACGGTTGTAGTCGACCAGCGAGTAGTCCGCCCCCTGGATGCGACCGGTCGCCCCGCCCACGTGCGTGAGCTTGCCGGCGTCCTCCTCCATGTGGGCCCGCTCGATGGGAACGGTCACGAGGCTGCCGTCGGTGAGCTCCACCTCGACCGAGCCCTCGAACGCGATCGGCTCGTCGTACTGCGAGATCTGATAGTTCTTGCCGAGGTCGGGGTAGAAGTAGTTCTTCCGCGCGAATCGGCTCGACGGCGCGATCGAACAGCCGAGCGCGAGGCCCAGGCGGATCGACGACCTCACGGCCTGCGCGTTCACGACCGGCAGCGAGCCGGGGAGCCCGAGGTCGACCGGGGCGATAAGCGTGTTCGGCGCCGCGTCGTGGTTGTCGGGGTGCGCCGGGTTGGGCGCCGCCGAGAACATCTTCGTCGCCGTGTTCAGCTCGACGTGCACCTCGAAGCCGAGCACCGGCTCGAACAGCTCGAGTGCCTTGTCGAAGTCCATGAGCGCGTCCTTGGCCATCAGCGCACACCTCCCAGGGTCGGGGCGCGGTCGAGGAGCGGTCCGCCCCACTCCGCTTCGAGCAGAGCCTCGAGGGCCGCACCGACGCGGTACAGACGAGCGTCCTTACGGGCCGGGGCGAGGAACTGGATGCCGACCGGGAGCCCGTCGTCGTCGGCGAGACCCGAGGGGATCGAGATGCCGGGCACGCCCGCGAGGTTCGCGGGGATGGTCGTCACATCGTTCAGGTACATCTGCAGCGGGTCGTCGATGCGCTCGCCGAGCCGGAACGCCGTCGTCGGCGCTGTCGGCGTGGCGATGACGTCGACGTTCGCGAAGGCCGCGGCGAAATCCTGCTGGATGAGCGTGCGCACCTTCTGAGCCGACCCGTAATAGGCGTCGTAATAGCCCGCCGACAAGGCGTAGGTGCCCAGGATGATGCGGCGCTTGACCTCGTCCCCGAAGCCCGCCTCGCGGGTGGCCGCCATGACGTCCTCGACGGTGCCGCCGGACACCGGGACCCGCAGGCCGAAGCGCACGGAGTCGAACTTTGCGAGGTTGCTGGAGGCCTCCGCGGGGAGGATCAGGTAATAGGCGGCGACACCGTACTCGAAGTGCGGCGCGCTGATCTCGACGATCTCGGCCCCCTGGGACTCGAGCTTCGCGAGCGCGCCGTGGAACGAGCGGGCGACACCCGGCTGGAAGCCGGAGTCGGGCAGCTCGCGGATCACGCCGACCTTCAGGCCCTTCAGCACGTCGCCGCGAGCACCCTCGCGCGCCGCGGCGGCGAAAGAGGGCCAGGCGTCGGTGAGCGAGGTCGAGTCGTTCGCGTCGTGCCCGCCGATCACGTCGTGCAGGAGACCCGCGTCGAGCACGGTGCGGGTGACGGGGCCGATCTGGTCGAGGCTCGACGCGAGCGCGATCGCCCCGTACCGACTCACTGCGCCGTACGTCGGCTTCACGCCGACGGTGCCGGTCACGTGCGCGGGCTGGCGGATGGAACCGCCCGTGTCGGAGCCGAGGGCGAGCGGCGCCTCGAAGGCCGCGACCGCGGCCGCCGATCCGCCGCCGGACCCGCCCGGGATCCGGTCGAGGTCCCACGGGTTGTGCGTGGGACCGTAGGCCGAGTGCTCGGTCGACGAGCCCATCGCGAACTCGTCCATGTTGGTCTTGCCGAGCGGGATCAACCCCGCTGCCCGGGCACGCGCGACGACGGTGGCGTCGTACGGCGACAGGTAGCCTTCGAGGATCTTGGAGCCGCTCGTCGAGGGCATGTCGGTCGTGACCAGCACGTCCTTCACCGCGAGCGGAACGCCCGCGAGCGCGTGCAGTTGCTCGCCGGCGGCGCGACGACGGTCGATGTCGGCGGCCGCGTCGAGAGCGGTGTCGCTCACGTGCAGGAACGCGTGCACGTCACCGTCGACCGCGGCGATGCGGTCGAGGTGAGCCTGCGTCGCCTCCACACTCGAGACCTCTCCCGCAGCCAGCCGATCGGCCAGCGCGGCGGCGGACAGACGAAGGATGTCGTCGCTCACTGCTCCTCCCCCAGGATCGCCGTCACGCGGAAACGGTCGCCCGCGGCATCCGGCGCGTTCTGCAGCGCCTGCGCGGTGGTCAGCACCTCGCCGACCGTGTCGGGGCGGAAGACGTTCTCCAGCGGGATCGGGTGGCTCGTCGCCACCACATCGGGCGTCGCCACCTGCGACACCTTCGCGATGTTGTCGACGATCGCGTCGAGCTGACCGGTGAGTCGGGTCACCTCGTCGTCGTCGAGCCGGATCCGGGCCAGTTCGCCGAGGTGGCGCACGAGTTCGGGAGTGATTTCAGACACCCGACGAGTCTAGTTGGGCGGCTGGACCGGCCCGCGTTCCGGGCCGTCTCGCGCGTAGGCTGACCGCGTGACGACCTTCGAGCCGCCCCGCCCCTGGACCGCCAGCTACGCCGACGGCGTGCCAGAAGACCTCGCGACGGTCACCGGCTGCCTGACCGACATCGTCGAGGCATCCGCCCGGGACTACCCCGATGCTGTCGCCCTCGAGTTCTTCCGCCGCGAGACCACCTATCGGGCGCTCCACGAGCGGATCTCCCGCGCTGCCGCGGGACTCGCGGCGCTCGGTGTGCGTGCCGGCGACCGGGTCGCGATCGTGCTGCCCAACTGCCCGCAGCACATCGTCGCGTTCTACGCGATCCTGCGCCTGGGCGCGATCGCCGTCGAGCACAACCCGCTCTACACACCGCGCGAGCTGCGCAAGCAGTTCGAGGACCACGGCGCCCGCGTCGCGATCGTCTGGAACAAGATCGTCGCCGACGTGCAGGCGTTCCCCGCCGACCTTCGGGTGCCGGCGATCGTGTCCGTCGACGTCGTGCAGGCGATGCCGTGGCACACCCGCCTCGCCCTGCGCCTACCGATCGCGAAGGCGCGGGAGTCGCGGGCGGCGCTGTTCGCACCCGTGCGCGGCACCACGCCGTGGGAGACCGTCGTCGCCGCCGCGCCGCTGCCCGACTCGCACCCGCGCCCGGCGACCGACGACGTCGCGATCCTGCAGTACACGAGCGGCACCACCGGAACCCCGAAGGGTGCGGTGCTCACCCACCGCAACCTGCTCACGAACGCCGCGCAGGCACGCGCCTGGGTGCCCTCGATCGTGCGCGGAGACGGATGCATCGTCTACGCCGTGCTGCCGATGTTCCACGCCTACGGGCTGACGCTCTGCCTCACGTTCGCGATGTCGATGGGGGCGCGGCTCGTGCTGTTCCCGCGCTTCGACCCCGACATGGTGCTCGCGGCGACCACCCGGCATCCGGCCACGTTCCTCCCGCTCGTGCCGCCCATCGCCGAGCGACTGCTCGCGCGGTCGCGCGAGACCGGCATCTCGATCGCCGGCACGAAGATCGCGATCTCGGGTGCCATGGCGCTGCCGCACGAACTCGTCGTGCCGTTCGAGGCGGCGTCCGGGGGCTACCTCGTGGAAGGGTACGGACTGAGCGAGTGCTCCCCCGTGCTCATGGCCAACCCGGTCGCCGAGAACCGCCGACCGGGCACCGTGGGTCTCCCGCTCCCCGGCACCGAGTGCCGCGTGGTCGATCCCGACGAGCCGACGCGCGACGTGCCCGCGGGCAGCCCCGGTGAGCTCGTCGTGCGCGGGCCGCAGGTATTCTCGGGCTACTACGGCAAGCCCGAGGCCAGCGCCGAAGTGTTCGTCGACGGCTGGTTCCGCACGGGCGACATCGTCACGATCGACGACGCCGGATTCGTGCGGATCGTCGATCGCATCAAGGAGCTCATCATCACGGGCGGGTTCAACGTTGCACCGACCGAGGTCGAGAACGCGCTGCGCCAACATCCTGATGTGCTCGATGCCGCGGTCGTCGGCCTCCCCGACGGCCACTCCGGCGAGGCGGTCGTGGCGGCGATCGTGCCGCGCGACGGTGCGGACGTCGACGTCGAGGAGATCCGGGCGTTCGCGCGCGGCGTGCTCACGCCCTACAAGGTGCCCAAGCGCGTCGTGGTCGTCGACGGCTTGCCGACATCGCTCATCGGCAAGGTGCTGCGACGCCAGGTCAAGGAGAAGCTGCTCGCCGACGACGCGCACTGACCCAGGTCGCGGCGACGGTCAGGACGCGTCGTCGCGGAGCGCGCCCGGTCCTTCGGTGACGAGCAGATGGAACTGAGCCGCGTCGATGATGCGCACGCCGAGCTCCTCGGCCTTCGCGAGCTTCGATCCCGCGCCCGGTCCGGCGGCGACGAAGTCGGTCTTCTTCGAGACGCTCGACGCCGCCTTCCCGCCGGCCCGGAGGATGGCCTCCTGCGCACCTTCACGGGTGTAGCCCTCGAGCGTGCCGGTCGCGACGACGGTGAGTCCGTCGAGCACGCCGCCGTTGACGACCGCGGCCCCCGGGCCCGGATGCCCCGGCGTCGCGAACTGCGCGCCGGCCGCCGCCCACCGGTGCACGATGTCGGCGTGCCAGTCGACGGCGAACCAATCGATCACGGCCTCGGCGATGATGCCGCCCACGCCGTCGACCGCCGCCAGCTCCTCCTGGGTCGCTGCCCGGATCGCATCCACGGAGCCGAACCACTGGGCGAGAGCCCGGGCGGCGACCGGGCCCACGTGCCGGATGTTCAATGCGACGAGGAACCGCCACAGCTCTTTCGTCTTCGCCTTCTCGAGCTCGTCGAGCAGCGTGACAGCCTGAGCGGAAGGATGCAGCACCACGTGGTCCTTGCGCACGCCCGCGGCGCGGCGCTCGGCGGGCGTTGCGTTCTCCCACCCGGGCGGGTAGGTGCGCTCGATTCGCTGGAAGGGAGCGCGGCGCACAAGGTCGCCGGTCGACTCGTCGACCTTCTCCTCGCCCGTCTCGGCATCGCGCACCACCACCTCGATGGGGATGAGCTGTTCGAGGGTGAGATCGAACAGGCCGGCCTCGGTGACGAGCGGCGGTGAGGCGGTGCCGTCGGCTTGCGTGAGGGCGGCTGCCGTCACCTCGCCCAGCGCTTCGACGTCGAGCGCGCCGCGCGAGCCGATGTGTTCGACACGTCCGCGCACCTGCGCCGGGCAGGAGCGGGTGTTCGGGCACCGCAGGTCGATGTCGCCCTCCTTCGCCGGGGCGAGCGGCGTGCCGCAGGCGGGGCACAGCGTCGGCATCACGAACGCGCGCTCGGTGCCGTCGCGCAGCTCGACCACGGGCCCGAGCACCTCGGGGATGACATCACCCGCCTTGCGCAGCACGATGGTGTCGCCGATCAGCACGCCCTTGGCCTTCACGACGTCCTGGTTGTGCAGCGTCGCCTGGCGCACCACCGACCCGGAGACCCGCGCGGGCGCCATGACGGCGAACGGGGTCGCGCGGCCGGTGCGGCCCACCGACACGACGATGTCGAGCAGCTTCGTGTTCACCTGCTCCGGCGGGTACTTGTAGGCGATCGCCCATCGCGGCGCCCGACTTGTCGCGCCCAGCTCGTCGTGCAGCGCCAGCTCGTCGACCTTGACCACGACACCGTCGATCTCATGCTCGACGTCGTGGCGGTGCTCACCGTAGTAGGCGACGAACTCGCGCACGCCCGCGGCATCCGTCGCGGTGCGGAAGGACGTGCTGGTCGGCAGGCCCCACTGCGCGAGCAGTCCGTAGACCTCGCTCTGCGAGGCGACCGGCGGGTCGGGCCACGCGCCGATGCCGTGCACGAGCAGCCGCAGCGAGTCGAGACGCGCCTGCCCGGCTTCGAGCTCGAGGCCGTCCTTCTTGTCGAGCTGCTGACGGAGCCCTCCGCTCGCCGCGTTGCGCGGATTCGCGAACGACGGGAACCGGCGGTCGGCGCTGGCCTGCGCGCGCGCCTCGTCGACGCCCCGCGCGCGGGCATCGGCGGTCACGCGCTCTCGCATGCGCGACTGACGTTCGTTCAGCCGGTCGAATGCCGCGACCGGGATGTACACCTCGCCGCGCACTTCGACGATGTCGGGATGCCCCGTTCCGGCGAGGCGCTGCGGGATGCCCGCGACGCGCACGGCGTTGACGGTGACGTCCTCGCCGACGCGACCGTCACCGCGGGTCGCCGCGGAGGTCAGCACGCCCCGTTCGTAGCGCAGGTTGATGGCGAGCCCGTCGATCTTCAGCTCGCACAGCCACCGCACGGGTCGGCCCGCGGCCCCCGCGGTCTTCGCGCACCACTCGGTGAGCTCCTCGGGGCTGAAGACGTTGTCGAGGCTCAGCATGCGTTCGGCGTGGGTCACCGGCGCGAACATCGAACTCTGCGCGGCGCCGACCGACAGCGTCGGCGAGTCCTGGCTCTGCAGCTCGGGGTAGGCCCGCTCGATCGCCTCGAGCCGCCGCATCCAGCCGTCGTAGGTCGCGTCGTCGACCAGCTCGGCGTCGTCGCCGTAGTACGCGTCACGCGCCCCGAGGATGCGGGTCGTGAGATCGGATGCCTCGGCCCGCGCCTCGTCGAGGGTCACCCGCGGGAGTTCGTCGTCAGCCACGCACCAAGTCTAGGGAGGGCCACCCCCACGGCGAGCGGATCACCCGGTGGACGGAACCCTCACGCGACGACCGGCACCGCCGACACGGTGCGGTCGATCGTGAACTGCCCGAGCACGCGCGTGCCGATGTAGAGCACGGCGGTCTGCCCGGGTGCGACGCCGTCGAACGGGGTGTCGGGACGCACCGTCACCGCGTCCTCCGTGATCGTCGCGTCGGCGGGCACCGGGTCCGCGTGCGCACGGATCTGCACCTCGACCCGCAGGTCGCCTGTCGCGGGCGCCGTCCCCGCCCACGAGCGCCGGGCGCCGGCGATCTCGGTCGTCGCGAGGGCCTCCTTCGGGCCCACGACGACGGTGTTCGAGACCGGACGCACCTCGAGGACGAACCGCGGCTTCCCGTCGTCCGCGGGCACGCCGAGCTTGAGACCTCGGCGCTGCCCGACCGTGAACGCATGCGCGCCCTCGTGCCGGCCCACGACGGCACCGGTGCGGTCGATGACGTCGCCTTCCTCGGCGCCCACCCGGTCGGCCAGCCAGCCGCGCGTGTCGCCGTCGGGGATGAAGCAGATGTCGTGACTGTCGGGCTTCGCGGCCACCGTGAACCCGCGCTGCTCGGCCTCCGCGCGCACGACGGCCTTCGAGGGGGTCGCGCCCAGCGGGAACAGGCAGTGGGCGAGCTGCTCGGCGGTGAGCACTCCCAGTACGTACGACTGGTCCTTCGCGGCATCCGATGCCCGGTGCAGCTCACGACCGGACGGAGTGTCGAGAAGCGTGGCGTAGTGGCCCGTGCACACCGCGTCGAAGCCGAGCTCGATGCCGCGTTCGAGCAGGGCGGCGAACTTGATCTTCTCGTTGCAGCGCATGCAGGGGTTGGGGGTGCGGCCCGCGCGGTACTCGGCGACGAAGTCCTCGATCACGTCGTCGCGGAAGCGCTCGGAGAAGTCCCACACGTAGAACGGGATGCCGAGGCGATCGGCGACGCGGCGGGCGTCCATCGCATCCTCGATCGTGCAGCAGCCCCGGCTGCCGGCGCGCAGCGTGCCGCCGGCGCGTGAGAGCGCGAGATGCACGCCGACGACATCGTGTCCGGCGTCGACGGCACGCGCCGCCGCCACCGCGGAGTCCACGCCCCCGCTCATCGCCGCCAACACCCGCATGCCCCCAGTCTACGAGCGGGCTCCGGCGTCGGGGCGGGCCTGCTCAGGCGACGGATGCCGCGGCCCGGGCCCGTGCGAGGGCGTCCGGGAGCGCCGCGACGAAGGCGGCGACATCGGCCGCGCTCGAGGTGCGACCGAGGGTGACGCGCAGTACGGCGCGGGCGTCGTCATCCGAGCGACCGAGCGCGAGGACCACGTGCGACGGCTCGGCCACTCCGGCCTGGCAGGCCGAGCCGGTCGACACCGAGACCCCCGCGACATCCAGCAGGAACAGCAGCGTCTCCCCGCGAACGCCCGGGAACAGCAGATGCACGTTGCCGGGCACCCGGTCGTCGGGGTCACCGAGCAGCACCGCGTCGGGGGCGATCGCGGCGACCGCGGCCCGCAGCTCGCGGGCCAGTGTCCGCAGGCGCGCCGCCTCGGTGTGGAGCTCGGCGACGGCGAGCTCGGCCGCCACAGCGAACGCCGCGGCACCCGCGACATCCTGCGTTCCGGCACGCAGCCCGCGCTGCTGCCCGCCACCGTGCAGTTGCGCCTCGAGACGCGCGCTGCGTGCGACGACGAGTGCGCCGACGCCGACGGGTCCGCCGACCTTGTGCGCCGACACGCTGAGGGCGACGAGCCCCGTTCCGGGCGTGGCATCGGACCGCCAGGCCCGGTACGCAACCGGAACGTGCCCGAAGGCGGCGACGGCGTCGAGATGCAGCGGCACCCCGGCAGCTCCGGCGACTGCGGCGAGCCGGGACGCATCGTTGACCGTGCCGATCTCGTTGTTGGCGACGAGCGCCGTCGCCATGGCGACGTCGTCACCGAGCGCCGCGCCGAACGCATCCGGATCGATGCGCCCCACCGCATCGATCGCCACGGGACGCTCCACGGCGCCGGGCAGCGCCCGCACGGCGTCGATCGTCGCGTGGTGCTCGCCATCGGGCAGAACGACGACCCCGCGAGCGACGGCCCGCGCCTCCCAGAGGCCCGCCACCGCGAGGTTCACGGCCTCGGTGCCGCCGGAGGTGAACACCACCTCGATGGGCTCCGCGTCGAGCGCGGCCGCGACCCGCTCGCGCGACTCCTCGAGCAGCCGGCGGGCGGCCTGACCGTCACCGTGGATCGACGACGCGTTCCCCACCATCTCCTGCGCGTCGAGCCACGCCGCGCGCGCCTCCGGGCGCAAGGGGCTGGATGCCGCGTGGTCGAGGTAGACACTCACCTGTCCACTGTCCCATGCCCGGCGCGATGCCCGGCGACTGCCGCCACGCTCGCGCGTAACGCCGTCGACTCACATACTCGTTACCCTCGAGACCATGCCCGGCACGACCCCGACGTCCGAGACGTCGCTCCTGCATTCGACCGCGTTCGACGACCTCGGCGTCACCCTCCACGCCGGCGGCGGCACACTCCGCGTGTGGTCGGGCAACGCGATCGGACTCGAGCTGGTCGTCTTCGACGACACCGATCTCGACTGGATCACCGCCGAGCTTCCGATGAGCCCCTCAGGCCACGGCGTCTGGGAGGTGACCTCCGAGCTGCTGCACCCCGGCGCGCGCTACGCCGTGCGCGCCGTCGGCCCACAGCAGAACGGCAGCATGTTCAACTCGCGCACACTGCTGCTCGACCCCTACGCGAAGGGCATCACCGCGGGCGGCTTCAACGACTGGCGCTCGGTCGTGGTGGATGGCACGTTCGACTGGGGCGGTGTGGCGAAGCCGCGGGTGCCGCTCGACCGGACGGTGCTCTACGAGGGTCACGTGAAAGGCCTCACGAAGCGGCATCCGGATGTCCCTCCCGCCCTTCACGGCACGTACGCGGGACTCGCCCACCCGGCGATGATCGAGCATTTCCACGCGCTCGGGATCACCACGATCGAGCTGCTGCCCATCCACGCGTTCCAATCGGAGCCGCGACTTCTGCAGCTGGGGCTCGCCAACTACTGGGGCTACAACACCGTCAACTTCTTCACCCCGCACCCGCGGTACGCGACGGACGCCGCGCGCCGCGCCGGCTCCACCGCGGTGCTCGCCGAGGTCAAGGGCATGGTGAAGCTGCTCCACGAGGCCGGCCTCGAGGTCGTGCTCGACGTGGTCTACAACCACACCGCGGAAGAGGGCATCGGCGGTCCCCGCTCGAGCCTGCGCGGCCTCGACAACCGCAACTACTACCGCCAGACCGACGACGGCGTGTACGTCGACGTCACCGGGTGCGGCAACTCGTTGAACACGTCGACGGATGCCGCGGCCCGCCTGGTGCTCGACTCCCTCCGGTACTGGGCCGACGAGGTGCAGATCGACGGCTTCCGCTTCGACCTCGCGACGACCCTCGGACGCGACGCCGCCCACACGTACACCCCCGAGCACCCGCTGCTGCGCGCGATCGCCGACGACCCGCTGCTGCAGGACGCCAAGCTCATCGCCGAGCCCTGGGATGTCGGCCTGGGCGGCTGGCAGACCGGCAACTTCGGCGCCGGTTGGCACGAGTGGAACGACCGCTACCGCGACCGCGTGCGCAACTTCTGGCTGAGCGACGTCGACTACGCCCGGCGCGCCTCGACCGCTCCGGTCGGCATCGGCGGGTTCGCGACGCGCCTGGCCGGATCGTCCAACACCTTCTCTGAGGACCGCGGCCCGCTGGCATCCATCAACTTCGTCACCGCGCACGACGGGTTCACCCTTCGCGATCTCGTCTCGTACGACGTGAAGCACAACCTCGGCAACGGCGAGCAGAACCGCGACGGTGCCGACACGAACCGGTCGTTCAACCACGGCGCCGAAGGTCCGACCGACGACGAGCGCATCCTCGCCACCCGGCGCAAAGCGATGCGCAACCTGCTCGGCACACTGCTGTTGTCGGCCGGCATCCCGATGCTCACCGCGGGCGACGAGTACGCCCGCACCCAGCGGGGCAACAACAACGCCTACTGCCACGACTCCGAGCTCACCTGGCTCGACTGGGAGCCGGCGTCCTGGCAGAAGCAGCTGTTCGCCCACGTGCAGCGCCTCATCCGCCTGCGCCGCGAGAACCCGGCGCTGCGCCCCATCCGATTCGCACGGCTCGGGGAGCACACGCCGTCGGCGTCGGTCATGGAGTGGTACGACGAGCACGGCGAGACGATGTCGGAGGAGCGGTGGACGAACCCCGCCCACCGCACCCTGCAGTACGTGGCGGCATCCACCCCCGAGTTCGAGGCGTTCAACCGCATTCTGCTGATCGTGCACGGAACCGAGCGTCCGGTCGAGGTCACTCTGCCCGAGGTGGACGGGGTCACCCGCTACGTCTCGCTGTGGCGCAGCGACGAGGACGTTCCGCAGCTGCTCGAACAGGTGCACGCCCCCGGCGACGCCGTCGAGGTCTCCCCCACCTCGATGCACCTCTTCCGTGCCGAATGACCCGGCGCCGATGAGCGCGGCGGGGTAGGTTCGAGCCGTGGCACAGAAGACACCGGCTCCGACGTCCTCCGCCTGGCTGAGCGCCTCCGCGCTTCCTCTCCGGCCCGCCTCCGCGTGGGCGGCCCCGGACGGAACG
>NZ_LMPK01000033.1:44138-45821 GCF_001423825.1 Microbacterium sp. Leaf351 | reverse complement strand
CCGCGTTCGCGGGCGAGGCGGTGCCGTTCAGCGTCACCGCGTTCCGCGAGGGCCACGACCTCATCGGCGTGCACGTGCGCCTACTCAGCCCGAGCGGCGACGAATCGCTGCACGCCCTCGCGCCCGTCGACGGCGTTCCCGACCGGTGGAGCGCACTCGTCGCCCTGCGTGAAGAGGGCACCTGGCGGTTCCGGTTCGAGGCGTTCGGCGACGACATCGCGACCTGGCACCATGCGGCATCCGTCAAGATCGCCGCCGGCGTCGACATCGAGCTCATGCGCGAGTCGGGAGCGCTCCTGCTCCTGCGCGGCGCCGCGGAGAAGGACCGGCCGACCGCCGAGCGCGCGCAGCTGCGCGCCCAGGCGGAACGACTGCGTGACAGCACCGTCGACACCGTCGCCGCGCTCGCGATCGTCGACGACCCGGCCCTCGCCGCCGCGTTCTCACGCCGTCCGCTGACCTCGCTCGTCACCCTCGGCGATGACCTCGCCCTCCTCGTCGAGCGCGAGCGCGCCGGTGTCGGTGCCTGGTACGAGTTCTTCCCGCGGTCCGAGGGCGCGCGCCGCCAGCGCAACGGCGTCGTGAAGAGCGGCACCTTCCGCACCGCGACCAAGCGCCTGCCTGGAGTCGCCGGGATGGGCTTCGACGTGCTGTACCTGCCGCCGATCCATCCGATCGGTGTCCGCAACCGCAAGGGCCCGAACAACACCCTCACCGCCGGCCCCGGTGATCCCGGATCGCCCTGGGCCGTCGGCGGCACCGAGGGCGGACACGACGCCGTGCATCCCGACCTCGGCACGCTCGCGGATTTCCGTGCGTTCGTGCGCGCAGCCCGCGCAGAGGGCCTCGAGGTCGCGCTCGACCTCGCCCTGCAGGCCTCGCCCGATCACCCCTGGGTCACGGCGCATCCGGAGTGGTTCACGACCCTCCCCGACGGCACGATCGCGTACGCCGAGAACCCGCCGAAGAAGTACCAGGACATCTACCCCCTGAACTTCGACAACGACCCCGAGGGCATCCGCACCGAAGTGCTGCGTATCGTGCGGCACTGGATCGCCCAGGGCGTGCGCATCTTCCGGGTCGACAACCCCCACACCAAGCCCCTGCAGTTCTGGGAGTGGCTCATCGCCGAGGTCACGCGCACCGACCCCGACGTCGTCTTCCTCGCAGAGGCGTTCACCCGGCCCGCCCCGATGCGCGCCCTCGCGATGGGCGGATTCCAGCAGAGCTACAGCTACTTCACCTGGCGCAACACCAAGGCCGAGCTGGAGGAGTTCCTGCAGACCGCGGCGGACGAGACATCCGACTTTCTGCGCCCCAACCTGTTCGTCAACACGCCCGACATCCTCACCGAGTACCTGCAGTTCGGCGGACGGGCCGCGTATGCCGTACGCGCCGTGATCGCCGCCACCGCGGCCCCCAGCTACGGCGTGTACGCCGGCTTCGAGCTGTTCGAGAACGTCGCCCGTCCGGGCGCCGAGGAGAACATCGACAACGAGAAGTATGAGTACAAGTTCCGCGACTGGGATGCCGCAGAGGCCCGCGGAGACTCGCTCGCACCGTTCCTGCGACGCCTGAACGAGATCCGTCGCGCTCATCCCGCCCTGCGGCAGCTGCGCAATCTGCAGGTGCAGTGGAGCGACGACGACGCCGTGCTCGTCTATGTGAAGCACCTGCCCGCGG